>JAFAHI010000556.1 GCA_019237325.1 Verrucomicrobiota bacterium
GCCGCTGCCCCGAGCGATCCTTTGCCGCCGGCGTGCATTCAGAATTTCCGGACGCTTCCTTTCGTCCTTAGTCATCGATAAAACGATGGCCTCTGTCCGCTTCAGCCGCTTACCGTCAACCGAAAAGCCTTTCAAATTACTCATACCGGGCAGCATGCCAAGGATATTTTCCAGGGGGCCCATCTTGCTCAATAACTGGAGCTGAGAGAGAAAATCGTTGAAATCGAACGTGGCCGTCCGGATTTTCTTCTCCAGGCGAGCGGCTTCTTCCTCGTCAATCGCCGCGGCCGCCTTTTCCACCAGGCTGACCACGTCTCCCATACCGAGGATACGTCCGGCCAGACGGTCCGGGTAAAAAGGTTCGAACTGCTCAATTTTTTCGCCCAGACCGGCAAACTTGATCGGACGATGCGTCACCTCGCGCATGGAGAGGGCCGCGCCACCGCGAGCATCGCCATCCAGCTTAGTCAGGATCAGCCCGGTCAGTCCGAGTGCCTCATGAAAATGGGTCGCCACATTTACCGCCTGTTGACCTGTAGCAGCGTCGCAGACCAAAAGGACCTCTTGCGGCTGCAGCAGATCCCGGAGTTTCTTTAGCTCCCCTACCAGGACCTCATCAATTTCCAGGCGCCCGGCAGTGTCATAAATTTGAACGTTCCCAGATTGAGACTCTGCCCACTTAATGGCTTGTTGGCCGGCGCTCAGCAGATCGGTCTGGCCCGCTTCAGGCCGAAAGAACGGCACGTCAACTTGCTTGGCTAGAGTCGCTAATTGTTCGATCGCAGCCGGTCTCTGCAGGTCGCAGGCGAAGAGCAACGGCCCTTTTCCCTGTTTCTTGAGAAAGTAGGCCAGTTTCGCTGCTGAAGTCGTTTTACCTGCTCCATGTAACCCGACCATCATGATCCTGGCCGGCGCCTTCAGATCCAGAGGGGCATTGTCTCCCCCGAGTAGCTGGGTCAGCTCGTCATGGAAGATCTTTACGATCTGCTGCCCCGGCGTGATGCTGCGCATCACATCTTGGCCGAGCGACTTTTCCTTTACCCGAGCGATAAAATCCTTGGCAACCTGGAAATGAACATCCGCTTCTAGCAGGGCCAAACGGACCTGCCGCATCGCATCAGTGATGTTAGCCTCTGAAATCGACCCATGACCTCGTAGGTCTTTAAAGACGTCCTGGAGTCGATCGGAAAGTTGTGAAAACACGATCTTGGTTCTGTAAAGACGAGCTCCCTTCTCGTCCAAGGTTATGCGGGTGCCGGGAGACTTTTTAGTTTGTCGCTACCGGGCCAGCTGCATCTAGGGTAAAAATCCATTTAGTTTCTACCCTCTTACCCTTCACCTTGGCGGATAGAACCACTGTGTAGGTTTTCGGTACCAGCTTTTGGGTAAATTCGTATGAAACCAGCTTAGTTTTCGCGTCGTAATTAGCAGGTACAACTCCAAACCCGCTGATCCGCATCTCAATCGAGCCCGGATCAATTTCACCCATCGTAGCGACATTCGCTTTGATCGTCGGCTTTGGATTCGTGATATGCGAGTTGTCCTGCGGCTCGGTTAACATCGAAGCAGCCGCCAATTGCATCTCCTCGGCGCCCGGGGCTCCTGTCTCGCCACCGAAGTCCAGGGCGGCCTTAAACACGGCCGGCTTAGAGGAATCGACCGCATAGCGGCCAACCTGGTCGCGCAACACATTCTGCCCCATGTGCTGACCGTATACCGTAAACTGAAGGAGGTACCCGGCATCCGTTGCCGTTTTCCGGACGATTTCGTTGTGAAATCCGTACGGGAACGCAAAAGCGATCACCTTAATTGCAAGCTTGTCCTCCAGAATCTGTTTGCACGTATACACCTCGTTATGCAGCCACGACGTATAGTCCTGCCCTCGTGGAGCATGCCGAAGATCGTGGTGCGAAACGGTGTGAGCTTCTATATCGACACCCGCGTCTCGCATTTCCTCGAGCTGCGCCCAGGTCATCGATTTACCCCCCTTCTCGATATAATCGGTGTAGATGAAGAGCGTGAACGGGTAATTAAACTCTTTTAAGATAGGCCACGCCACGTAGTATTGAGAATTCCACCCGTCGTCCAGGCTGATGACAGCGCTTTTCGCGGGAATCGACTTCTCGTTGTTTAGCCACGCAACCAAATCCTTCATCGAGATTACCGAGATCCCGTTATCCTTCAGCGCTTGCATTTGTGCCCGGAAGTCACTCGGCACAGTAACCAGGTCTCTCGCCTTATCCTCGAAGCGGTGGTAGCAAAATACGATAAAACGGGCGTTCTTATTTACCGCGGGTTTTGGAGTCGGCGTGGCGCTTGCCGCCACAGCGATGACGCTAGCAGATGGGCTAGCGCTAGGTTTTGGCGACCCGGTAACGAGCGCAGAGAGCTCTTGTGCTTTTTTGCATCCGCCAACAAAAGCGGGAAGCAATGCTAACAACAAAAAGAAACGGCGTGGCATACAAATGAAGCCATAAACTACCATGCGATCCCACTATCTGAAAACCAGATTCGCCGGACAATTTTTAGGGGCAGGCGCAATCGCACAATGACTCACTGGGGTGGTACGCGTGGGGCAGTTCAACGGATGGGACTTATGGGACTAATAGGACCTAGGTGAATGTCCCATAAGTCGCATCAGTCACAAAAGCCCCACCACCTGTTGGCGAGCTGCAAGCGTTTCCACGCCGATACGCCCGCACGCCGACACGCCCATACGCCTTACGCCTTCCCATCTTCTTCCAATCGCAGCTGCTGAAACGTACGGTTGATATACCGGAAATGCTGGCCCAGAGAGCAGAACCGGGCTAGTTCCGCCTTCGGGATGACTGCTACAATCTCAGGGATTTTCTCGAGCTCGGTCAGGAAATCATCGCTGCCCTGCCAGGTCGCCATGGCCGCTTTCTGGACGGCTTCATAAGCAGCTTTTCTGTCCATCCCTCGCCGGGTCAGCTCAAGCAGAATCGCTTGGCTGAAATAAAGTCCTTTCGTGATGGCCAAGTTTTGCTGCATGTGCTCGGGATAAACCACTAACCCATCCACGATATCGGCAAGGGTTAGCAACATGTAATCAAGTAAGATGCAGGAATCCGGCAAAATGATGCGTTCCACGCTGCTATGGCTGATATCCCGCTCGTGCCAGAGGGCCACGTTCTCGAGCGCAGCCACGGTGTTTCCCCGCAGGACGCGCGCCAAACCGCTGAGTCGTTCGCTCGTAATGGGATTTCTCTTGTGCGGCATCGCCGAACTCCCTTTTTGACCAGGCTTGAAGTACTCTTCCACCTCAAGCACCTCGGTGCGCTGCAAGTGCCGGAACTCGGTTGCCCAGCGATCAATGCTGGAGGCGACTAACCCCAGCGTGGTGGAAAATTCCGCATGTCGGTCTCTCTGAATGACTTGTGTAGAGAGTAAGTCCGGCTTCAGCCCCAATCGCCGGCAGACTTGTTCTTCCACCCTCGGGTCAAGATGGGCATGGGTCCCCACGGCGCCGCTCAGTTTTCCCACCGCAATCGTCTCTCGAGCTTGACGCAGCCGCACTTGGGCGCGGTCGAATTCGTCGTACATCAGGGCCATTTTCAGCCCAAAAGTGATTGGCTCGGCGTGGATCCCATGGCTCCGCCCAATCATGGGCGTATACTTGTATTCTAGAGCCTTACGCGCAGCGGCCTGCCGGAGCGATTCGACGTCGGCGAGCAAAATGTCGCACGATTTTACGAGCTGAATCGCTAGGGTTGTGTCCAGGATATCCGACGAAGTCAAACCCTGGTGAATCCAGCGGGCGGCAGGCCCGACATAGGAGGCAACATTTTCCAGGAACGCGATGACATCATGTTGGGTCCGTTTTTCGATCTCTTGAATCTCAGGGACCGAAAAACGCGCCTTTGCTCGGATTTCTTCCGCATCAGCCGAGGGAATGAGTCCCAGAGAAGCCATCGCTTCGCAAGCGAGAACCTCGATCTCCAACCAAATGGAAAACTTCCTCTCGTCCGCCCATATTTCCCGCATCTCTTGACGGGAGTATCTCTCGATCACGCCGAGAGATTACGGGAGGTAAGCCGGAAGCAAAGCGTTTTTTGCAGGGTGCGGGAGCGCCAATTTGCAGAAATGCGCCCGCGCCAAGAAAAAACACAACAGCCTCGCCGCCAGCGAGGCCGTTTATAAAAGTAAGAAGTATTGAGAAATATTGCCTAGATTGCCTGCCTTAGATTGCCTTAACGAACTCGAGCGCGAACCTTCCGACCGTTATTCATGAGCCGGACTTGGCCCGAAGCAAATAAATCTGCGACCGTTGCAACCGTCTCTTCGTTCGTTTTCGAGTATGAACTCACTGCAGCAATCAAATCTCCCAGGCTAAGCGGCCGGGTCGTCACTTTTCGTCTCTTCATTTTTTCTCCTTATCCTGTTACTTACTCCGTTTTCACTTCGGCCTGCCTGGTGAAGATGCCCCCAAAAGGCCAGACCCTAATTCTACGTCCGTCAATTTAGACGAGGCATGTACCTAATTCGTTTAAACTTTGTGTGTTATTTCATTCTTTCACCGCAACTTTTTGATTTCGGTTGCATTCAACCCCCGTTTCGTCGAAGACATCGCCCAATAAATTTATGCAGCTGATCACGGGCCTCCTCGATCTCCTTCTTCACTTAGACAAGCATCTCGATGAGCTTGCTGGTCAGTTCGGCGGATGGACCTATCTGGTGCTGTTCCTGATCGTTTTCGCTGAGAGCGGCATCATCCTCACTCCTTTCCTCCCGGGAGACGCCCTGCTTTTTGCTCTAGGCGCTTTGACGGCTACTACGACGCACTTCAATCTCTTGTTAATCCTGGTGCTTTTAGCGATCGCTGCGCTGTCCGGATACTTTTTCAATTACTGGATCGGAGCAAGCATTGGGAAAACCTTGTTTAAAGACCCCAACTCAAAGATATTTCGCCGCAAATATCTGGAACAAACCCGCGCTTTCTATGAGCGTTACGGCGCCAAAACCATTCTGTTTGCCCGATATTTGCCGATCATTCGTACTTTTGCCCCCTTCGTCGCTGGCATGGCGACGATGAGTTTTTCGAGGTTCGTGCTTTACACCGTGATCGGTGGCGTTGTGTGGGTCCTGGTGGTCGTTTTAGCAGGTCACTTTTTTGGTGGTCTCCCCTACGTCCAACACAATTTTTCGATCGTGATCCTGGCCATTATTGTCGTCTCGATGATTCCTACCGGCATTGAAATCCTGCGAGGATACCTGGGTCGGTCGAAAGCAGAACCTGCGAAATAGTGTGCGTCACTTTTGGTGGGGCGAGGTTCGCTGATTACCAATCGGTGTAGACGAAGGGATTGGTTAAGCAATTTCTGATCGCGTTGTTAGGCCATTAATCGCGCGGACTTGTCCGACGTAGCCTCAGCCTCTCAAAGTTGTTCGTCGGTCACCGGCTGGCGAAGTCGGAGCCGTGGCCCAACGCATACCCACGGCTCCAACTTCGCTGCTGCATCCCCTGACTGAAGTCACCGACAAAACCAAAGCTACGTCGGACAAGTCGGCGCGCTTTCCGGCGTAAAACCGTTCTTTCGATACACAAGATCAGTCGCCTCGTTAAAATCCGTACGGCCATCCGGGAGCCTCGCCCCCCTACCAATGATCCGCGGTCCAAATCGCGTTTCACTTTTTACCTTTCACATGCTCACCCAAATCCCGGCGGCATCACAACCTTCGCCCGACCTTAAACGTAAATCGCTGTACCCACTCCCCACTTTCCGGTCTACTTTCTCCTTCTATCCAAAATGAATCCTGGCGCTCTCTTACAACAAGAAATCGAGCACACGGGTCGCGAGATTTTTGCCTTAATCGATCAAAACCAACGGAAAATGTCCGTCCTTCGGCGAAACGACTTTTATAGCCGCCTCATGGATTGGTGTATGCGGGACGAGAGTTTCAAAACTCAGATGTTCCGATTCGTTGATGTCCTTCCCACCCTGACCTCAGCCGATGAAGTGGTGAGGCATCTCTCGGAGTATCTGCGGGATTCCAAAGCCACCGCCTCGGGATTGCTGCGAGGCGCGTTGAGCGTCGGGACGGTTTTACCCGCAGTGCCGGCGACCGTGATCCGGAAAAACGTGGCGGCGATGGCGAACATTTTCATCACTGGCAAGGATGGGCCGTCCGCCCTGCGAAACCTTCGCCAGACTTGGAAAGAACACGCCAGATTCACCGTCGATATTTTGGGCGAAACCGTAGTGAGCGAACGCGAGGCGGAACAATATGCGCAGCGTTATCATCAGTTGCTTGAATTCCTGGCAGGCGCCACGGCCGATTGGCACGTCGAGGGGTCGCTAGCCGCTACCGAACCGCCTCTGGTCAATGTGTCGGTAAAAATTTCGGCGTTGTGCGCGCGGATCCAAGCGACGGATCCGGAACGCAGCATCGAGATGATCCTGGCCCGGCTTCGTCCGATCGTCGCTCAGGCCAAGCGGTTAGGCGCTTTTATCAACCTGGACATGGAACACTATGGGTTGAAACAGCTGACCATCGAACTCTTTAAAAAGCTGCGCACAGATCCGGAATTTGCTGATTACCCCCACCTTGGGCTCGTGATCCAATGCTATCTTCGGGATTCTTTTGCGGATACTGAACAACTGCTCTCCTGGAACTCAAGTTTACGGAGACCTTTCACGATCCGGCTCGTAAAAGGAGCCTACTGGGATTACGAAAAGGTAATTGCGGCTCAACGGACCTGGGAAGTACCGGTCTTTGTTTCGAAGGCGGAGACCGACGCCAATTACGAAAAAGTTTGCCGGCTTCTTTTAGAAAATCGTGACCTGGTTTACCCGGCATTCGCTTCGCACAACGTCCGGAGTATCGCTCAAGCCATGGTCTACGCGAGCAAGGTTGGCCTCAAACCGGGTGACTACGAATTTCAGATGCTGTACGGCATGGCCAAACCGATTCGCCGGGCATTGGTCAAGCTTGGTCATCGGGTACGCGAATATTGTCCGGTCGGCGAACTCGTTCCGGGTATGGCGTACCTTGTCCGCCGTTTGCTCGAGAACACTTCGAATGAAGGATTTCTACGAGCAAAATTCAGCTCGAACGCTTCTATCTCCGCTTTGCTGGCAGACCCAAGTTCACTGATTGGGGACAACCAGGGTAACGGCCAGACCCCACCTAGTTTAGCGCAACCTGAGTTCGTGAATGAGCCACCGGCCGATTTTGCGCTGGACGATGCTCGCCGGAAAATGGACCTCGCGCTGCAACAAGTGCAGAGTCAACTCGGCAAGAGTTACCCTCTGATAGTCAATGGCAAGCCGGTCACCGCGGATGAAGGGATCCCTTCACTAAATCCGGCTCGGCCGGAGCAGATCGTCGGCTATGGCGCCGCCGGAAATTCCGTCAATGTGATGGACGCCGTCGCCGCCGCGCGGGGAACGTTCTCGCGCTGGAGCCAAACTTCTTTTGAGGAACGCGCTCGAATTATCCAAAGGGTCGCTGACCGCCTTCGCCAACGCAGGCACGAGTTGGCGGCCTGGGAAGTATTCGAGGTCGGTAAAACTTGGATGGAAGCCGACGCGGATGCGGTTGAGGCGATTGATTTCTGCGAGTTCTATGCCGAGGAGGCGCGCCGGTTAGGACCTGGCAGGCTGACTCAAGATATCCCCGGCGAAGTCAGCATCGAGACTTATATCCCCAGAGGTGTGGGCGCGATTATTGCCCCGTGGAACTTCCCACTCGCGATTCTTTGCGGGATGACGGTTGCCGCCTTGGTAACCGGCAACACCGTCGTCATCAAACCCGCCGAACAATCAACTGTCGTGGGCGCGCTTTTCATGCAGGCCTTGGAAGAGGCCGGCGTACCTCCAGGCGTGGCTAATCTGGTCAGCGGCACCGGGGAAGCGGTTGGTTCTTACTTGGTTGTTCATCCGGGCGTCGATTTCGTCGCCTTTACTGGCTCGCGCGAGGTGGGCACGGCGATCTGGCAACTCGCCGGCATCACCCTTCCCGGACAGAGGAACCTAAAAAAAGTGATCTGCGAGATGGGCGGGAAAAACGCGCTCATCGTCGATACCGATGCCGATCTGGATGAAGCCGTTCTCGGGATCATCCATTCCGCGTTCGGCTTTCAAGGCCAGAAATGTTCTGCACTTTCCCGGCTGATTCTAGTGGGAGAGGTTGGCGACCGGCTGTTACCTCGCCTCACTGAAGCCGCGGCAGCGCTGAAGATCGGTTACCCTGAAGATCCTTCCACCGATGTCGGACCGGTCATCGATAAAGACGCACAGGCAAAGATCGATCGCTACCGGACCATCGGTAAGCAAAAACACAAAATCGCATTCGAGGCGACTCTGCCGAACCATTTAAAAGGCTACTTCGTTCCTCCTACCATCTTCGTCGATGTGCCAATCGATGCGCAGATTGCTCAGGAAGAAATTTTCGGACCGGTCCTGTCGGTCCATCAGGCCGGCGATCTAACACAGGCGATCGAAATGGCAAATTCGACCCCGTTTGCTTTGACCGGCGGGCTCTACTCCCGCAGCCCGGATAATATTGCGAAGCTGCGGAACAGTTTCCAAGTCGGGAACCTCTATATTAACCGATCCATCACCGGTGCCATCGTTGGCCGCCATCCGTTCGGCGGCTTTTATATGTCCGGCGGCGGCACCAAAGCCGGTGGACGCGATTATCTGCTCCATTTCACCTTCCCACGCGTGGTAACAGAGAACACGCTACGGCGAGGATTTGCGCCAGATACTTCGGAGGTGAGAAGTGATTAGTGAGAGGTGATTGGTGAGACGACGATTTGGTGGGGCGAGGCACCCGAAGGCCCAAGCTCCGTAGGAGCGACATCTTTATAGCCGCGTTATCTCAAAACCCGGCTAGCTCCGTAGGAGCGACATCTGAATGGGAATCGCAGGGTCAAACCACCTCGAAATCCGCATGAAA
>JAFAHI010000608.1 GCA_019237325.1 Verrucomicrobiota bacterium
CCTACTCCTTTGATCCGCAACAGGTCAGCCTGATTTACCCACTTTAGTAAATGATGCTCGTGAAAACCGGTCTTGGTTGCCAGTTCCTTCCTGCCTTTCGGGGTCGCTCCGGCCTTCAATAGATGCTCGACGGTGGTAACTCCGACTTCAGCGAACTTCTTCGTATGCGATGGGCCAATGCCCTCGATTTTGTTGATGTGACTCATGTTCTAGGGATCGGAAACAATTTTGCCATATTTCGCTGACCGACTACCAGCTCAAATTTTTAGAACGTTGGGAAAACGGAAAGCGGGTATGGCTATATTGACGTATGGACGAATTCGCGATCGATGGGAGTACCAACGGATGGGACCTATGGGACTCATAGGACTTATGCGATAGGGAACCCATAGTCCCATTTGTCGCATTCGCAGAACCCGCCCAGCGCTTCCCTCGTTCCCAACATTCCCAACGCTCCGGCTCGTTCCCGGATTGCCCGACGTAGCCTGCCCAGAGTTCAAAACGATGGGGCGTAGTCGGAAGTCTAAACGACGGGCGAAGTTGGACGTTCACGGCGTTTCCATTGTCGCCGGTGAATTTCGAGCTAGCTTAAGCTCGATTCATGAAGATTAAGCGCGCCCTCCTATCAGTTTCGGACAAGACAGGGATCGCAGAGTTCGCCCGCCGCCTGCAACAAATGGGGGTTGAAATCATCTCCACTGGCGGCACAGCAGCCCTACTCAAAAGCGAATCGATTCCCGTTCTGGAGATCGAGAAGTTTACAGGGTTCCCGGAGATTCTCGGCGGCCGAGTCAAGACATTGCATCCCAAGGTTCACGGGGGTCTGCTTTATGTTCGAACAGATCCGGTCCATCAAGAACAACTGGCGAAGAACGAAATCCAGCCGATCGATCTGGTCGCTGTAAATCTTTATCCTTTTGAGCAAACGATCAGAAAGCCGGACATCAAGCTTGAGGATGCTATCGAGCAGATCGACATCGGTGGCCCCTCGATGTTGCGTAGCGCGGCGAAGAATTATCGTTTCGTAACCACTATTAGTGATCCGGAGGATTATGAAACCGTTCTGCAAGAACTGGAGACACACGGAAGCGAAACGACGCTCGCATTGAGAGAGCAGCTCGCGATCAAGGTCTTCTTACTCACGGCTCGTTACGATAGTTCCATCGCGACCTATCTTAATCATGAACAGGCTACGTCCGGCTCTTACGCGGTCTCGCTCCCACTGGAGATGCGTCTACGTTATGGGGAAAACCCTCATCAGAGCGCCTCGCTCTATGGTCGATTCAGCGATTTCTTTCAAAAACTCCACGGCAAAGAGCTTTCCTTTAACAACATCCTGGATATCAACGCCGCGGCCAACCTCATCCGCGAGTTTTCCGAGCCCACAGTCGCTATCCTGAAGCACACGAACCCTTGTGGCGTCGGAAGCGCTCCGGATTTACGCGAGGCATGGGACAAAGCTTTTGCGACCGACAAACAAGCGCCCTTCGGCGGAATCATCATCTGCAACCGGCCAATGACAGAAGCATTAGCCAAAGCCATCGCTGAGATCTTTAGCGAAGTCATCATTGCTCCCGAGTTCGAGCCGGAGGCCAGAGCGATCTTACAGAAAAAGAAGAACCTGCGACTCATGAAATCGCTGGAGTGGTTCAACTCAACCCGTCAAGAACCGGACGTGCGTTCGGTCATTGGCGGAGTGTTGGTGCAAGAAAAAGATTTTGCTGCGTTGCCGCGGCCCGAAGACCACGTGGTCACAAAACGGCCTCCAACTGCTGATGAAATGGCGGCAATGCTCTTTGGCTGGAAAGTAGTAAAACATGTTAAATCGAACGCCATCGTTTATGCTCGCAAAGATCGAACGCTCGGGATTGGTGCAGGGCAGATGGCCCGAGTTGATTCATCTCGTATCGCGATTTGGAAAGCAAACGAAGCCGGCCTCAGCTTGCAAGGAAGCGCCGTTGCCAGTGACGCTTTCTTTCCGTTCCCTGACGGCCTAATCGCCGCTGCAGTTGCTGGCGCTACCGCCGCAATCCAACCCGGAGGCTCAGTTCGTGACGAGTCAGTGATCGAAGCAGCCAATGAGCGTAACTTGGCCATGGTTTTCACCGATATTCGGAATTTCCGACATTGAAACGCCGTGAATGCCGTGAACGCTGGGAACGCCAAAAACGACGTCTGGAAGACTTGAGCCCATTGCCAGGCGCTGTGTTCCCCTCCCCAATTGAAACAACACCGTGAATGCGGGAAACACCAACAACGTCAAACGCCCTGATCACGCTGTTCTCAACTTCTCACCTCTCACCAATCACCTCTCACTTCTCACGCTTCAGTCAATATGCCAAAACTTGGTGTTAATATTGATCACGTCGCCACCCTGAGACAGGCTCGTTACTTGGGTCTGCTTGATTCGCCCAATTGCGAGCCAAACACACTGGAGGCAGCTTCTGCCTGTGAACGAGCCGGGGCCGAAGGGATCACGATCCACTTACGGGCGGATCGACGGCATATCCAAGATCAGGATGTGTTCCGCCTGAGAAACAGCATTATCACTAAGCTTAACCTGGAACTAGGTAACACCTCTGAGATTCTCGAAACCGCGCTTCAAGTCATACCAGATGAGGTTTGCGTAGTGCCCGAAAACCGGCAGGAAGTTACGACGGAAGGCGGTCTCGACGTAGTTAAGAACGCAAAAACTTTACGCAAAACCATTGAGCGTTTGCAGGCCGCCGGTATTCGCGTCAGCATGTTTATAGAGCCGATGGGCGAACAGATTGTGGCTGCAGCCGACCTTGGCGCCGAAGCCGTCGAACTCCACACCGGGGCTTATGCGAATGCTGTTTCCGAGTTTCGCGAAGATGAACTCGAGCGTCTGCGAGCAGCCCAAAAATTGGCGGCAGAGAAGGGGCTGATCGTGAATGCCGGTCACGGAATCAACTACGACAACGTGCGTCCATTGCTCGGCATTAAGGGTTGGAACGAGTTCAATATCGGTCACTCCATTATTTCACGTGCCCTTTTCGTAGGTCTGGAAAACGCAGTCAGAGACATGGTTCGCCTCCTGAAGCCAGATAGCCAATAGCCTATAGCCGATCTAGTCTCGCCGACCGTTTCGAATTGGCTATTGGCTATTGATGATGCCTGAATATCTCACACTCTCTGCTCCAGAAGCGATCGGAGAGCTGCGCGTTCTAAACCCACGATTCGGCAATAAATAAACAAGAGAGTGTGAGATATTCAGGCATGGTGTTCGGCATTGGCATCGATGTAGTAGAAAACGAGCGCATCTCGGATTCGATCCAGCGTCACGGCCAGCGCTTTGTCGATCGCGTGTTTCACAGTAGCGAAATCGACTACTGTCGTTCGATGAAAAATCCGGCGCCGCATTTTGCGGTGAGATTCGCTGCGAAGGAAGCGGTCTCAAAAGCCTTTGGGACCGGCTTTTCCGAGCAGGTCAGCTGGCGCGATATCGAGATCAGCCGTAAACCGAGCGGGGAACCGTTTGTGATTCTGCACGGAGGAGCTGCCGCTTTAGCTGATCGTCTTCGGATCAGCTCCATCCTTGTGAGTCTCAGTCACACGGAGCACTACGCGGTGGCGAACGCTCTCCTGATGACGGACGAATAGAGCCTGCGGACCGATGAGCAGTGAGCGGTAAGCGGTAAGCAGTAAGTAGTAAGAGCTAAATCAGAATTCGTTCGCGTTAAGGCGAACAACAGGACATCCAGGTAGGGATTGGCATGCGCCGTCGCTCCGAAACAGCCGACCACAATTGATTACTGATTTACTGATCACTGATTACCGCTTACTGCTTACTGCTTACTGCTTACTGCTTACCGCCCCATGGATGCCGATTACAAGGTTAAGATCGAAGTCTTCGAAGGACCGCTAGACCTTCTCCTTTACCTCATTAAGAGGGAGGAGGTCGATATTTACTCGGTATCGATCGAGCGCATAACGAATCAATATCTGGAATACCTAAACACGTTCCGGATGCTGGACCTCGATATTGCCGGTGAATTCGTGGTAATGGCCGCTAACCTGATCTACATCAAGAGCCGGAGCCTATTGCCGGCCGATCAGCAGGCGGCGGACGAAGAAGCCGACGAAGAAGATCCTAGATGGGACCTTATCCGGCAGTTGATCGAATATAAAAAATTCAAAGATGTCGCGCTCCATTTGCACCGGCGGGAAGTTCTCCAGGAAGGGATTATCCCGCGCGTCGCGGGAAAGCCGGCTTTGGAGGATGCGGAAACTCTCCTAAAAGACGAAGTCGGGATTTTCGACCTGATCACCGCATTTCAGAAGGTCCTCAAGAAACTGGAAAACCGCCGTGAGAACCTGCGTGAGATCTTCGAAGAGAATTTTAGCGTCTCCGAAAAAATCGATTACATCCTGCAAACAATCAGTTCCGGCGCAAAAGTCGCGTTTTCCAGCCTTTTCGCCACGGCAGCCAGCCGAACAGAGATAGTGGTGACTTTCCTCGCCCTGCTCGAATTAATCCGGCTAAAACAACTGCGGGTAACCCAGCAAACCGCGTTCGCGGACATCGAGATAGAACGGGTGTAGCCTTCGTCGATATCGACGAAGGCTAAAGGCTTTTCTCACGGCAAAACTGCGCTAATCTGGCTGTTCCGGATCATGCTTACTCTGAAAGCCGTTGTCGAAGCGTTGTTGTTTAGTTCCCAAAGACCCCTCACTGCAAAAGAGATTTTGCAGGTGATCCGTCTGGGAATGGAGTACGCTACAGAGGACGAACAAGAGATCTTCAAAGGGATGACCGAGGCGACGATCCAAAACGTTCTGATCGAGCTGAGCACCGAATATCAGCAGCTTGAACGAGCGTTTCAGCTTGTTGAACAGGTCAACGGCTGGCAACTAACCACCAAACCAGAACATCAAACCTGGGTCCGGCAATTGTTTCCGGATCTGCGGCCCACCCGGCTCAGTCCACCGGCTCTGGAAACCCTGGCGATCGTGGCCTATCGCCAACCAGTGACTAAAGCAGATATTGAGGCAATCCGAGGGGTGGCAGTCGATGGAGTGATACAGCGGCTTCTCGACGTCGGCATGCTCAAGATTGCCGGGCGAGCCGAAATTCCAGGACGTCCGTTACTATACGAGACCACCCAGCACTTTATGGAACATTTCGGTATAAAGACTCTGGACGATCTACCGAATGCATCCGAACTCCGTTTCGTGCCGTTACCAAACGGAAATCCACCTACGGATGGCTCCGGCGCGACAGGCACGGGTCCAACCAATGAATCTGAGGCCGGAGAACTCTTTAAGGAATCAGCTCAGGAACAACCCGCCGAGCCGTTGCCAGAAAACGTAGCCTTGGAAAATCCGGCGCCGGAGAATGAAACGGAGGCAGCAGCTGAGTCTGATACCCCCATCGATCAAGGCGTTAACCAGGAGTAAAGATGGAAGCCAAACTTTCGCTCGACCAAATTCGTGTCCAGATCGACCGGATCGACACTGAGCTTTTAAGGCTGCTCAATGAGCGCGCCGACTTCGTCCACGAGATTGGCACGATTAAGAAGAATGCCGGTCTCCCGATCTACGCGCCAGAACGAGAAGAGTCCCTTCTCCAGGTACTAATCCAGAAAAACAAGGGTCGCCTGCCCGCGGAAGCCATTAGAGCAATTTACCGTGAAATCATGTCTGCGTCCTTGGCCCTCGAGAAAGACCTGACGATCGCTTTTCTCGGTCCGGAAGCTACCTGGACCCATCAAGCAGCGCGGTCAAAATTCGGTCTCTCCGTCAAGTACACACCCGAATCCAGCATTGGCGACGTTTTCGCCCGAGTCACTCGAGGGACTGCCGACTACGGAGTTGTGCCGATCGAAAACTCGCTGGAGGGCGCGGTGAACCATACCCTCGACGTTTTCATGGATTCGGAGCTTAAGATTTGTGCACAGATTCTTCTCCGGATTCGGAATGATCTTTTATCTAAGTGGCCTCGGGACCAGATCAAGAAAATCTATTCACATCCGCAGGTCTTCGGTCAGTGCCGGCAATGGCTCCAGGAAAACGCACGAGACCTGGAACTAATCGAAGTCTCCAGCACAACCCGAGCCGCCCAAATCGCAGCTACCGAACCCGGCGCGGCGGCGCTGGCCAGTTCCATGGCGGCGGAGGTCTATGGCCTGCAAGTACTGGAAACGTCGGTTC
>JAFAHI010000644.1 GCA_019237325.1 Verrucomicrobiota bacterium
CTAGAAAAACAAACAAAGGCTGGGTCCACCATGCGTCACGCCGCATGGTGGCACCAAATGCACGTCGCTTAGATGGAACCGTCGCCGAGGACATAAGGTTCGCCCATACAGCTCTGGATAGGTTTCCGGGGGTTGGGGATTGGTTGCCACTCTACATATCGGCACCCCGCCCCCTTTTCAAGTTCGCAGTTCATGCGTTCGGCGTTCGAATCGTGCTCGTCCTCGTGCTCGAAAGGAGCCGGGAGGTTCTCCATCGCCCTCGTACCCGTCGTCGTCCTCGAGAGTATTCAGGAGGCCCGCCGTCGCGGCTCGTTCCCATCGCGTCATCAGAGCCACAACGCCTGGAGGGGCGCCGCTTCATCGCGTTGCAGCTCTATCGGTTGGCAGCAGGCGGCTCCCGCGAACGTCTCAACGTTCAGCAGTTTTATCAGTCACGTCTTGATTTGATGGAGCGGCCCCCCTCCAACAACGTGCTATGTAAAGCCCGCAACTCTTCGAACCACATTTTTTGTCCTATCCCTCACTCCCAATTCGTCGTCTCCACAAAACCTAAGCCAACCTTAACGACACTTCACGAACCGGAGATCAAGATGCCCAAAACGACGTCCTCGAACCCCACGACAGACCGGCCTGCCTTTGCCAAACCACGCCTCGAACGAATGCATGAAGTCTTATCCGGTTACCTTGACCGCAAAGAGATGCCCGGATTGGTCGCGCTCGTCAGCCATCAAGACGACGTTCACGTCGAGACGCTTGGGACTCTCTCATTAACCAATCCGCTCCGATGCAGACCGACACCATCTTTCGCATCGCTTCGCTCGCGAAACCGGTAACGGCAGTCGCCGCCATGATCCTGATCGAAGAATGCCGGTTACGCCTCGACGAATCGATCGAACCGTGGATTCCCGAGCTCGCCAATCGCCGGATACTACGATCTTTGTCGGGTCCACTCGACGACACCGTCCCGGCGCACCGCCCGATCACCGTCCGCGATTTGCTAACCTTCCGCATGGGGTTCGGCAGCGTGATGGCGCCACCAGATACCTATCCGATCCAAAAATTAATTCGTGAATACCGGATTGGCGGTGACGGCTGGCCTCGCCCCTCACAAGCGCCTACGGCCGAAGAATGGATCCAGAGACTGGGTTCACTCCCTTGGTTGGCGCAACCTGGCGAACGTTGGCTTTACCACGTCAGCTGCGACGTGCTCGGCCTTTTGATCGCGCGGGTGTCAGGACAATCGCTTGGAACCTTTATGCGGGAACGCATCTTCGATCCGCTCGGAATGAAAGACACCGGGTTTTATGTCCCGCGAAACAAAATCGACCGTTTACCCGGGTGCTACTTCTTCAATCATCAAACGAACAACCTCGATTTGTTTGATGATCCGGCCAACAGCTCCTGGGGATCACAACCACCATCCGAATCCGCCGGTGGGTCTGGTATCAACGATGGATGATTATTACGCGTTTTACCGGATGCTCCTGAACAAAGGCCGGCACGCAGACACAGAAATCCTTTCCCGGACCTCAGTCGAACTGATGACCTCCGATCAGATCGACCCTGAAAATCGCGTTGGAGCAGAACTGTTCTTTGGCGATTTTCGCAGCTCGGGCTTCGTCATGTCCGTCGATATCCGGCGCGACGATCTATCCCATAACCCCGGCCGATTCGGTTGGGACGGCGGCACCGGCGCCACGGCCTACGTCGATCCAGCCGAGGATATGATCGGCATCCTTTTCACCCAACGCATGATGGACTCTCCGGAACCACCGAAAGTGTTCAGCGATTTCTGGACCCTGGCCTACGGAACCCTGGGCTAGGCCTAGCGCGCGGAGGTCGCAATCAAACGAAGACAAGGCCTCGCTCAGAGGACGCGGAGGACGCAAAGGGAAAAGGGAAAACGGACCGAATAGCAAGATCCGGAATCTGTGTGCGCCAGATAACGCGGTGCGCACACAACAGCTCCGTAGGAGCGAAATCTTTATAGCAACGCCAATCAAAACGTGAATTAGCTCCGTTAGGAGCGACATCTAAGAGCGCGTAGTCACATCTGACCATCGTTCCAGTTGGATGTCGCTCCTACGGAGCTCGCCGCTTTTTTTCGTTGTGAGCTATAAAGATTTCGCTCCTACGGAGCTATCCCTGTGCGCCATTTACGCCCGCCGCGCGAAACTTTCGATCGTTCGATGCAAGTCGGCTACAGCATGACGCTCGCCGAGGCTTTTCTCTTCTCGCCCTCTGCGTCCGCTGCGTCCTCTGGCGAGGCCCTGTCTGCTTCCGTCTTGCCTAATGCGTTAGAACCTTAAACGCGTGGGTCCATAGGTTTTGGCGGAAGCCGGGGAGACACCACAGGATGCACAACGGCTCAAGGGCTCGGGCAGAGATGATCGTACCGCAGTCAAATGGCTCCCAGCCAAACTGCGTGATCACATCAGACACCACTTTCTTGGCGGCCTCATCGTTCCCGCAAAGGAACATCGTAGGAACGCCTTGCTCATAGTGTGGATTGATCATTTGTCCGGCGCCAACACTGTTAAACGCC
>JAFAHI010000571.1 GCA_019237325.1 Verrucomicrobiota bacterium
CAACGGCCCCGAGAACAGAGAGCATCAGATTTGCCATCGGCGATTCCTCACCCGTGAAGATGAGGTTTTCCTTTATGAACTGGATGCGGACTCCCCGACGTGTCTGGCCGAGCACGATTCGTCGAAGATCGTCGACGTTTCGCGCGAGACGATCCATGCTGTGAATCACGATGGTGTCGCCTTCACGAGCGTAAGAGAGAAGCGCCTGCAACTGGGGCCGTTCAGTGTCCTTCCCGGAAGCTTTATCGGTGAAGACTCGATCCACTTCGAGATGTTCGAGCTGTCGGACCGGGTTCTGATCATAACTGCTGACCCGGATATATCCGATGCGTTGGCCTTTGCTCGACATTTAAACCGCGCTTTCTGTCAGGAAAGGTCTAGGAGGATCGAGGACGTTTGTCAATAATTCCGGTAGTGGAGTCTATTCTGACACTTTCACGTCAACTGTCTGACGTCCGGTTGGGGTACACCCTAAGCTGACGCGGCGCGAAGGACAGCCAGCATGAAGTCGCTATAGTTGCAGCTCTATCAAGGTCGAGAAGCGACTGGTCTTGGCGCGCGGCGATCAAGCGAGCTAACCAAGTCGAATTGTCAGCCACGACCGAATGCCATTTCTCTAATCTGTTCTTCGGACGCGTAAGTTTGGAGCTTCTCTCGATCCACGAACTCTTCGTGGGTTCCCTCGTGGCCGCACGCATACGCACCCACAATGGCACCACGCAGCACGCATTTCTCTGCACTGAGATGCTGAAGATAACCGCATAAGTGGCTCGCCACAAAGCGGTCTCCGACCCCGTTGCTATCCACATTGATGCGAATGCTCGCCGACTGGCTAAACGAAGCACCGGGCGGTCAAGCAAAATGATCTCTTGAAGTCGCGCTGTAAGATATTATTGTTTCTCTGCTAGCGGGTCGTCCGATTTCCTCACCCCACAACGCAGCTATTCTAGGGCGTCGCTCGATCCAGTGTGTCGGCCGGTTTTTAGCACTAGCTAACTAACTATCCTCCCCTATGAAACCTCCCTTCAGAATAAGCGTCGTTCGAATGCTTGGCTTTGCCGTTTTAGCCTACCTTCTAAGTCCACCCGCTTTCGGCGCGGGCGTCACCGTTCGGTTCGTGGGCGAGCCGGAGGCCTATAATAGTGCGGTCCGACCTTGGTACCAGGCCGTGACCGAAGAATGGGCCAAAAAAACGGGCAACAAGCTCGAATATATCGGCCGGCCCACCGACTTTTCGGCGGTTTTGCCGTTGTTTCAGCAACAATGGGCCGCGAAAAGTCCTGATGTGGATATCTACCAGATCGACGTCGTTTGGCAGGGGATCGCGGCCCCGCATGCGGTTGATCTGAAGAAGTACTACAACGGGGACGAGCTCAAAGCCTACTTCCCGCGCATCATTGAGAACAATACGGTTGGCGGCAAGCTCGTTTCGATACCCCTGTATACCGACGCCGGCATTTTCTATTATCGCACGGACCTCCTGGATAAATATGGATACAAAGAACCGCCCAAGACCTGGGAAGAACTCGCGGCGATGGCAAAGAAGATCCAGGACGGCGAACGCGCGGCCGGCAAGCCCGATTTTCAAGGTTTCGTGTTTGAAGGCAGGGCCAGTGAGGCCGTCACCTCCAACGCGCTAGAATGGATTTACAGCTACGGGGGTGGCTCTGTGATCGAACCGGACAAAAAGGTCACTATTAACAACCCGAACGCGATCAAGGCGCTTGATGCCGCCCACAGCTGGATCGGCACCATTTCACCGACACAAGTCACCACCTACGACGAAGAAGAAGCGCGAAAAATTTGGCAAGCCGGTAACGCCGCCTTTATGCGCAATTGGCCCTACGCCTACGTCTATAGCGCAGATCCCAAGAGCAGCGCCGTTTCCGGGAAGTTTGATGTCACCGTGTTACCGAAAGGCGGCGACAGCGGTAGTAACGCTGCGTGCCTGGGTGGCTGGCAGTTAATGATTTCTGCCTACTCCAAGGCGCCTGACGCCGCCGCAGATCTGGTTCGGTACCTCTCCTCAGCAGAGGTCCAGAAGAAACGGGCTATCGATTGGAGCCTCCTTCCCACACGGCCGGCCCTGTACAGCGACCCGGACGTGCTCGCAAAATACCCTTTCTTTAAGACCATGCTGGACGTTTTCAACAACGCCGTGGCCCGGCCTTCAACCGTCACGGGGGCCGATTACAATCAGCTCTCAACGGCCTTTTCCGAAAACGTAAACAAGGTCCTGACCGGCACGGAGTCCGGAAAAGACGCCGTTGTCGAGGTTGAAAAGGTGGCTAAAAGCATCGTGCATTAATTAAGGCCCGGTTCACGGACCCTTCCGCAGGAATGCATAAGCTGAGAACTGTTGATCGCCTGTTCATCGGTCTCTGTCGTGACCGCCGATCTCTCCGGAATCCGTCTTTCATTG
>JAFAHI010000058.1 GCA_019237325.1 Verrucomicrobiota bacterium
GTTTCTTGCAACTGCCTAATGAGCGCATCAAAATGCGCGCTCAGTCGCAAGCGCGGACTCACTTCTTCGCTTTCAGCGACCGGGCTACGGCCAACAGCAAGATCCAGAACGATATAATCGACGATCGCGTCAATGAGCGCTTCCTTACCCGCGAAATAGTAATGCAGGGTCGAATGATCGATGCCCGCTCGCTTAGCGATGTCTCGCATGCGTAACCCTTCAAATCCTTTTTCCGCCAGCGTCCAGTAAGCGGCGCGGACGATCTCCGAGCGCCGTTCTGCGCTCTTGAGTGATTGGCTGCGCTTTAGAGACTTAGCGGAGGTTCCATTACGTTTGATACGAGCGGTAGTCACGGTTCGTGAGCGGGTTAGCAGTAAGTAGTAAGCAGTTAGCAGTTAGCAGTTAGCAGTTAGCAGTTAGCAGTTAGCAGTTAGCGGTTCTGCAAGTCGGCTTCATAAGAAGAATTTTAGCGCGAGCGACCAAGTTTTCAACCAGTTGGTTGACAGTTGAGATAGGGTTGATACATTCCCAACCAAATGGTTGAAAAACGCGCGTGTCGCTGCCCAGGCACGAACTAGAATCAGACAAATCGAAAGGAGATCGAAACGATGACCAATCCATTCAAAGTCATGATCATCGGGGCTGGCACCGGCGGTTTGTGCCTAGCTCAAGGATTGAAGGCGGACGGGATTGCAGTTGAAGTTTTTGAGCGGGAACGCACCCCAACCGATCGTCAAGGCGGTTACAAGCTCACTATTAGTCCGACGGGGAACCGCGCACTGAAGGAATGTTTACCAGAATCGGTATTCCAAAAGTTAGTACAGAGTTCGGCCCGAGTCAGCCAGGGCGTATCTTTTTTGGACGAACGTTTAAAGCCGTTGTTGACCATCGACTTGCCCAACACCGATCTGGGGTCCGTCGATTGCGCGAGGCCGATTAGCCGAATTGCCTTGCGCCAAGTGCTGCTGGAGGGACTCGACGACATTGTCCACTTCGGTAAGAAATTCGTTTGCTTTGATGATACTCCTGAAGGTCAAGTTACCGCTCGATTTGAGGATGGAACCACGACCACCGGTGACCTGCTGGTCGGCGCCGACGGAGCGAACTCTTATGTTCGCGCTCGGTTACTTCCGTATACGCGGAGGGTGGAAACCGGTGTCATGGCCGTATCGGGCAAAATCGGGTTGAACGAAGAGGTACGTGCGGTGACCCCGTCGGCAATCTTTCGTGGTCCCACCCTGATGCTTGGTCCGAGAGGTTCTTTTCTTTTCGCCAACGCCATGGAATACGAAGATGCAGATGCTTCAGTTCCGGGTAGTTGCCCACAGGCGAACGGTGGCGCCGTCCCATCAGACGATCGCGAAGAATATGTCATGTGGGGATTCTCGGCCCGGCGGGAGAGATTTGCCCCATTCTTAAATCGCGATTCGTCCAATGCGGAAGCTTTGAAAACCATGGTGCTGACCCTGATGAAAGACTGGGATCCCGGCTTACGATGGCTCATCCAGAATAGCTCCGCGATCAGCACTTTTTCGGTCAAGACAGCGGTCCCGGTTCCTGCCTGGGAAACAAGAAACGTGACGCTTTTGGGGGACGCTCTTCACAACATGACGCCGTTTCAGGGGATGGGCGCTAATGCCGCATTGCGAGATGCAGCGGCACTCCGTCGCGTGTTGGTAAGCGTCGACCACGGCGAATCGCCCTTGCTAGAATCGCTGGCGACCTACGAACGGGAGATGATCGAGTATGGTTTTCGAGCGGTTCGTGCCTCACTCGCCAACATGCGACTGGTACATTCGAAAGGGATCGGACGAGAACTGACCAAATTGGGGTTTCGTCTGATAAACCTGTTCCCGCGCTTGAAAGAAAAGTTCACCAACCGGTGAGCGGGACTACGCCCCAAATCCTTCCAACAATACGGAAAGATCACAAAGTCCACAGAGACAGAAAAAATCTCACGCAAAGACGCAAAGGCGCAAAGATTCGGACTAAGCGAGATTGGTTCTCTCGACGTTTGGGCCTTTTTGGGTGGATAGCCAAGAAGCGGTAATCTCACTTTGGCACCAGAAAACGTGCAATTGCCATTAGTTGTTACCCCTTTAGATCGTCATACCCTCCTCCGAACCTTTGCGTCTTTGCGGCTTTGCGTGAGATTTTTCTGTCTTCCGTCTTCGTGGCCTTTATGGTCTTTCCGTATTGTGATGGTCTATCTGTTCTGTGAGGGCTGCCAGGAAAGCTCGCGGGATCATAGATTCAGTTGGACCCGCATTCTGTCGAAAACAAGGTTGCGTGCAGAAACCGATTGGATGGAGCTTGCGAAATGAAGAACGATCCGGTCCAGGAAAAGGAAATAGTAAACCGCCTGCTGGGCGCATGGAGCCTCGTTGCCTGGTTCGAAGTTAAGCCGAATGGGGAACGCGTCTATCCGCTCGGCGAGGACGCCATCGGACAGATCATGTATAGTGCGGACGGACATATCGCGGCGCAATTAATGCGCGGGCAGCCCGACCGATTTCGTTCGGATGATTGGCGTTAGGCTTCGGAAACCGAACGCGCGCGGGCCTGGAAACAATACTTCGGTTACTTCGGTCGTTTTAGCATCGATCTCGAGGCGAATGCGGTGATCCATCACGTCGAAGGGTCCTGGTTCCCGAACCTGTTAAATACAAAGCAGACGCGCCATTTTCAGTTTGAAGGATCGCGTCTGGTCCTCAACGCCGATACCGAATGGGGACAGGTCCAAATCGTATGGGAACGAATGGATGCGGTTCAGCAATCAGCCTGATGGCGGCGTCGCGGACCAGCAGGCCGTTGAAAAACCGCTCCGTAGGAGCCTGATCTTTATAGCTCGCGGCGAAAAAAAAAGCTCTAGCTCAGTAGGAGCGGTATCTCATTTGGGGAGAGCGTGATTAGCAGTGAGAAACGCTCTTCGATGTCGCTCCTAGCGGAGTCGATTGCGTATTAGAATTGCCGTAGCTATAAAGATTTTGCTCCTACGGAGCTGGTAATCCAATCTGTCTGAATCAGCCGTCAAGACCGGTATTACGATTTTCAACAGCCTGCCAAACAATTGAACTATCCCGCACGTTTGACATTTGTAACCATACGGTTACCATATTCGTAACCATATGGTTACCATTGGCCAGAGCAGGGACGATGCGGTCTTCCGGGTAATCGCTGATCCGACTCGGAGAGAAATCCTAAAACTCTTGCGTCACGGCCGCCTGACGGTGGGCGAGATCGCCGCTAATTTTGAAACCAGCCGTCCGGCCATCTCGAAGCATCTGCGATTGCTGCGTACCGCCGGCTTGGTCGTCAGCTACAAAGACGGCACGACCAGCATCTGCGGGTTGAATCCGAAACCGCTCAAGACGGTGAACGACTGGCTGGAAGATTATCGAACCCTCTGGAGGGAAAGCCTGCGCAACCTGAAACGGTACGTTGAAGAACCAGCAAACCAGAAAAAGGAGAAGCCATGAACCCAACCACAACCAACGAAACCATTGTCGAAGAAATCACGATCAGAGGATCCGCAGACCGGATTTTCGAAGCCATAGCCAATTCCCAACAGCGCCTCAAATGGTGGGGCGCAAAAGGCACTTACGAATCCAACGAAATGGAGTCCGATCTGCGAGCTGGCGGGAAATGGATCATGAAAGGGGTCGCCAGAGGGAATGCATTCACCTGTCACGGCGAATACACCAGGATCGCGAGGCCTCGATTGCTTGAATTTACCTGGAACCCGAGCTGGCAGGGTGAGGCCACAGAATCCCTGGTCCGCTTTGATCTCGATGAAAAAGACGGTCTGACCACGGTGCGAGTCACTCACTCCGGCTTAACCCCAGCCGCACGCGAAGTCCACAAAGGCTGGCCACAGGTTCTCGGCTGGCTCAAGGCGTACTTGGAATAACCATCAATCTGCTCCGGCGTCTGCTCGAGCATCCGCGCCGGAGCTTTTCGTTCTCGTACTCGTCGTCGTCCTCGTTCTCGATCTGGTCGTTTCGGCTGTAAACCCTGTCACCGCCGAGAGGCGAGTTGCCAGTAATTGACGAGCGCTGGGGAGAACCACCTTTTTTCGAGGACGAGGACGACGAGGAGTACGAGAACGATTTGGTTGCGGCATCGTGGGTTACAGGGACACATTAGGTAAGGAACAGCGATGAACCTCACCCACATCGGCCGTGTTCACTCACATCTCACCACACGAACGTCGGCGCCCCATCAGGCCCATGAGGGCGCAGTGCACGCCAGTTTGGAAATAAGGCCGGCTTACATCCAAGCTCTTGACGGTCTTAAAGCGGGGATGGACATCTGGGTCATCACCTGGCTCCATCAAGCCGATCGAAACAAGCTAAAGACGCACCCCCGAAACAACCCGCACAGTCATTTGCAGGGTGTATTCTCAACGCGATCGCCCGACCGGCCTAACCCAATCGGCCTTCACCGCACGAAAATTCTGAGCATCACCGATCACTGGATTAGGGTTGAGTCGCTCGAAGCAATCGACGGCACTCCTATTATTGATATAAAGCCGGTACTCGAGCAGGAGGTTTGAGGGGTGGCAGGCGGTGACAAAGTAAACGGTAAGCGGTAAGCAGTGAGGCAGTAATCAGTAGCCCGCCAAGGAGGCAGAATCTAGGAGCTGGAAGACTCCGCTGGGACCAGCACGGGCTTACCTTTGATTTTAGACTCATCCACGCCCCGATACGTTGCCGGGCCTTGTTCGAGCGGATAGGTCTCCACAACCGGCGGCGGGAAATCGCCCGTTTCGAATCCGGGAGTTAGTCGACGAAGAATGTCGCCAGTTTCTTCGAAAGTGAGCTTAAGCGAGTCAACGCCGAAAAGCCTCGACTCGTTGTGATAAAAATCGACGAGGTTAAAGCTCACTCTGGGTTCTGGGCTGGAGCTAATGGCGATCTGGCGCCCGCGCCAGGCGAGAGCGCCCAGGCAGATTTCAAACATTTGGCCGCCGACTAGATCAAATACGACATCGGCTCCCCGCCCATTGGTCACCTGGCGGGCACCAGTTCCGAGATCGGTACTCTCCAAATCGATCCAATGGTCAACCGGCAAAAATCCGGTGGGAGGGATACTGTTCTTTTTTTTTCACGGTACCAATGACTCGCGCCCCAATTGAGTGGGCGATGCGAGTGGCGGCGCTTCCTACCGCACCGGTCGTCCCCAGGATAAGAATGTTTTCACCCGGCTCTATCTGAGCTGCATTCACCAATGCCGCCCAAGCGGTTAAGTACGCGACGCCGATGCCGGCAGCCTGAGCAAAACTCAGGTTCTTTGGCAAAGGAACCACCGCGGTAGCAGGAACGGCAACATATTCCGCATGACTACCGTCACGCGCGAAGCCCAGGTCACCGCCTGAACCGAAGACCGGCTGACCTACGACTTGGCCCTCGGTACCTTTAACGATCAAGCCGGCAAAATCACGACCAGGAATCCGTGGAACGGTGGTGATGTGCATCTTGCCCTGGACGTTTTTGACATCGCTCGGATTGACAGCTGCCGCTTTTACTTGAACAAGCACTTCGCCCACCACCGGCTCCGGCATCGGCAATTCCTCGATAATCAGGTTATCTAAAGTGCCCGTTTTATGAAATCTTAACGCTCGCATGTTGGTCGGGTTGAGAGACTTTTGATGGCAATGACTAACAGATCTGTACCGATCAAACCAGCGTGAGGACGCTCATGGGCTCGCGGTCAGAGCGTAGAGCCGGCCCGAAGACCGGTCGGGGCCAGACCGGTCCTCGCGTAAGCTCGCGCCGTTTCAGTTGTCTAACTGCGCGTCGACGCGTAGACGAGAGCCTAACGTCTACAGATAGGCTCCCGGCAACCCGACTACTTTTTAACGCCCAGAATGGCGTCTTTGGCAGCTTTAGCCACCCGAAACTTAACTACCGTCTTAGCCGGAATTTTGATCTTCTGCTGGGTTTTCGGATTGATGCCGATGCGCGCTTTCCGCTTCTGTTTTACCAGCTTGCCGAAGCCCGGCAGCATAAATTCGCCTTCTTTTTTGATGGCTTTGTATGCAAGGCCACTGAGGCTATCGAGGAAAAGCGCGGCTGTTCGTTTATTGGTTTGAGTCGCCGTGGCGAGTGCGTTTTGTAGTTCGGTTTTGGTCATCTGTACTGGTGTGTTATGGCAAGAGAACCACGGTTTTTCAAGAGAATCGCCTTATTTTCTAGGAAAATCCGCATTTTTTAGGTTGTTAGGAGCCAAAAAACAAGGAGTTCGAGGGTTGCCGGAGTTCAAGTAAAGGAGTCAGGAGCTAGAATTCAGGAGCCAGGAGACGCGGAGCCAGAGTATACGCTAGGTGCGACGAGCTTTTCGTTCCAAAATGTAATCAGTAAATCAGTTATCAATGCCAGAAGATGAATTGTCCCTACGATTCTAGATTCCGGGCAACACGGCGATTAGTTCGATGTGCTCCGGTCCAACGCCCAGCGACTCCTGGCTCCTGGATTCTGGCTCCTGACTCCTTTACTTGAGCTCCTCGAGAGCAGCTACGCCGGAATGATAAAAAGTTTCAAACGTCTGACGGCGGTTTTCGCGGATAGTGCGTGTTGTCATTTGATCAATTTTATTAATTGGCGGCTTCCTGATCGGACAAATTCGCCGGCCGAGTTAGCTAGTTACATGGCGCGATGTGAGTCACTCACTAGACAAGAGTTTTACTCTAAGGAACCGATCAAAGGACTTCATATCGAGCCAGCCTTCTTAAGTTGGTCCAGTCCAGTCGAATCCGGGTTCCCTGAGAATGACACCGCCGGAGCGCGGGTTTTTCTTTCCAGACAAGGATGGTCGGCGCCGGCGGTGCTGTTTCTACATGCATTGATGTCAGCTAGCGACTTCGGTTATCAACGCATCGCTCGCCGCTTCAACCAAATGGGCTGGACCGCAGTGTTGGTGCATCTTCCGTTTCATTACACCCGGGTTCCGCCGGGATATCTTAACGGCGGATTAGCGCTCACGTCAGAACTGATTCGAAACGCGGAAACCATTCGGCAAGCGGTCATGGAAATACGCCAATTGCTCGAGCTGCTTAGAACTCAGGGCGCTGATCGTTTTGGTCTGATTGCCACGAGCTACGGTGGTTGGATCGGTTCCCTGGTCCTATCTTTGGAAGAAGATTTCGAGTTTGCTGCCTTGTTACAGCCAATCGTCGATATCGAGGATGCAATCTGGAACAGTCCAGCCGCAGTAGCGATTCGTTCGCACTTGCGCCGGCATCTGATCGGCCCCGGAATTTCCAGGCAGCATGCGCATCTCTCCTGTCCTTTTGAACAAAAGTCGTTAGTTGATCCGAGACGGATTCATCTATTAGCGGGAGAATTCGATCAAATCGTGCCCGTGAAGACCTTGCGGCGTTTCGCTGAGACCTGGGACGTCCAGAACTTTGAAATCGTGCCGCAAGGCCATTTTGGCTACGTCGCGATGAACCGGGTATTACGGCAGCTCGGTCTCGTCCTCGTGCTCGTCGTCGTCCTCGTCCTCGAAAGCGGTGTCGCTCCGGATTTGCGCTGCATGTTGGTCTAGCGTGATCGGTTGGAAATCACAGCTGTGAGCGTGGGTTGAGGAAGCTTAGATAGCAAGCCAATCGTTTCCAGCGCCGTTTGCCCGCACCTGCTATCGCGCTGCTTTCACTCATCATGTTGCAATCATCACGGATGAGCAGGGGCCCATCCCTACCGACTTCGAGCCTCTTCGGTCGAGCCCTGCGAAGCGGTCACCACTATGGCTGCGGACGCCGCAGGCCGCGTTTGCAGGGTCAACGTCCGGTAAAATAGGGCGCCTGCCGCAACCCCAACAAACCAGGAAAAATTGGCCAGCCAATTGAGAGCAGGAACTATCACACACAAAAAAGAAACCAAAGATGCTGCTATCAAGGCAAACACGGCGGACAAATTAAAACCGTGGCTATACCAATAGGCTCCCGACGGTGACATCGTATAAAGATCCTGCAAGACCACCTTTTGTCTCTTTAGGCGATAGTAATCGATTAACAAGTTCCCGTACAGCGGACCGATGGCACATGCCAGAATGTCCAAGGTGCTGTGTATCACGACCGGATTATTAAAGAGATTCCAGGGCGTGATAAAGACTGAAGCGACGGCAGCGATCATTCCGCCGGTTCGCCAGCTGATGCGGCTGGGAGCGACATTGGACAGTGATTTCTCGGTTAACGTCTTGCGCTGGTGTCATGATCATTTTTCTCCTCCTGCTTTATTTGAGCCAAGCCTGGCGAACAATTTGATCAGCGTTGCCGCTGGGAGCGCCAGCCCGACTAGGGAGTCGATTCGCTAGAAGGCAAGATTCGAGCCAGGCATTGGTCTCGGGAGCGCGCATTCCCACGGCCTCATGTTGACGGGTATGCACAAGTCACCGGGATAACCGCGGGGTAAGGATCGCAGCCTGTCCGACATAGCCTTCAATTCGTAGGCTCTAGTTTTACGCTAGCTTGGCGACGTCGGATCCTCGCGGTCCGAGGTTCGCGAAGTCCAGCGGAGACCCGATCGGGCGTTTCAGTTAGTCAACGTCGTAGACCTGTTGGCGGCGCGCGCGGACGCGCGCCCTCTCCTCGGGAATTTGACAACGCCGGACTACGTTCATACCAGCGCCTCGCGCCCTGGCTGAGCCCTTACATCCCTTCGGGACAAAATTCGGGAGCCGCTCCTGACCAACATTCGCAGACAACGTTCTCGTTCTAATTCCAAGCTAGTTTGCTTCTCGTCGTCCAGTAGACACTGGGAGGTTCAGCGAGGCGTAACACGGGTCGTCGCGCCAAGGCCCGACCGAATCGGCCTCGCAAGTGAGGCAGCGCTCCACAAAAGGAGCGAGGCGTTGCGCTTGCCTTATCCGAATTCCGAAGACTTAACCGGTGTGATGGCGGTACGCGGGGATTACCCTCGACAGGCCGGTTAACTGCTGCCACGGTTATTAGCTCTGGCAGGAGCTGATCCCAGTCGATTATGAGCTCTTCCGCTGACCCTTCGCGAAACATGATCCGGATCCTGATCGCGGACGATCATCCGGTCGTTCGCGAAGGCCTGACCGCCATTCTCGAGCTGGAGCAGGATCTGAAAGTAGTAGGGCAAGCCCATGATGGAGAGGAGGCTTGCAGGCTCTATCGCCAACTCTCCCCCGACATTCTGATCCTCGATTTACGGATGCCAAAAAAGGATGGGATCGAAGTCGTGACTGAGCTGATGTCGCTAAGGCCGCGGCCGCGCATTATCGTTTTGACGCATTCGGGCAAAGCCGAGGACCTGCGGCGGGCGTTGGCTGCAGGAGCGAAAAGCTACCTGCTCAAGGGCGCCGAGCCCGAGCAAGTGTGCGAGACAATCCGGGAAGTTTTCGCCGGGAAATCTTCACTGCCACGGGACCTAACCGCGAAGTTGGTGGATTCGATGGCGCAGCCTGAATTATCAGAACGCGAACTCCAGATTCTCAAACAAATGGCGCTCGGCAAGAGCAACAAGGAAATAGGGCAGGCGCTTTACATCAGTGAGTACACCGTGAAAAACCACGTCCGAGCTATCCTGAAGAAATTAAATGCGATAGGCCGTACGGAGGCTATCGCGATCGCTTCTGGACGTGGGTTAGTTAACATCGATTAGCCTGCATTTCTAATGAGGCAACCTGATAGTGACCAGGACCAGGAGAGTCGGACCAACGAGGAGGAACTCGGCCGGCTAAACCGCATACTTCGGACACTCTACGAATGTAACTATGCCTTGGTGCATGCCACTGATGAACTGGAACTTTTTCAATCGGTTTGCCGAATTTTGGTGGAGGTCGGCGGCCTCCGTTTGGCTTGGGTCGGCCATTGTGAAGAAGACGCCGAAAAGACGGTCCGCCCGGTGACCATGTCGGGAAACGAGCGCGACTATGTCGAAAAGGCTAAAATTTCCTGGAGCGAAGAAACCGAACGAGGGCGTGGACCAACCGGGATCGCCCTCCGGACGGGTAAACCTTACTGGG
>JAFAHI010000157.1 GCA_019237325.1 Verrucomicrobiota bacterium
CGCTGGTACGGAGGAGGTTGGTACCCGTATGGTGGGTGGGGTTATCCCTACTACGATGACTACGGTTACGATGGTCCGGATGCCTACAACGGCGACGAGAGCGCCTACTATGATACAACGTCAAACAGTGGAATCGTTGCCGATGCCCAGCGGGAGTTGGCGAAGCTAGGCTATTACCACGGCTCGATCGACGGCGTCATAGGTCCGGAGACCGAAAAAGCAGTACGCTGGTTTCAATCGGTAGATAAGCTGCCGGTCACCGGCCAATTGGACGACCAGACATTGCAGGCACTGCAGGTCGGCTGAGCAAAGCAAGCGTTTTGCCAAGTGCGATGAGGGTTGGCGACTGGTTGGGTGGGCAAAATGGGAGCGAAGCCGTAAGGGAAAAACGGCTTCGCTTGTCCAAAACGTTATTTCTCGTTCGTCATTAGGTTGTGAATGGACAAATAAAAACGACAAACGGTGTTCGAGTGAGCCGGAACTACTCGAGACGGACAAAAAGGTCTCGCAGCCAGCAGAGAGACATGACTGCTTCCAGTTTTGTTCTGACTCTAATGCTGATCGCCACGTTAGCGGCTGCCTCAGCCGACCATCCGGCTTTTTGGTTATTACTAGGTCCAGCTCCGCTGGCGGCCGTCATTGGAGCGGTGGCACTGGTCAGGTCCAAGTTGGGCCAAAGAATGTCGCAACACGTTGAAGTAATCAGTAATCAGTGAATCAGTAATCAGTGTTCGGCGCATGAAGGCGCGAACTTCATGGCGGCCATCACTAGTTACTGACCCACTGATTACTGATTACATCGGCCTACTAATCACCAATCATGGCACTGCCTGCGGGAAGAGTTGCTTCGTACGCAGTCCCGCTCAAACAAGGCGGGCCGGGTTGGTAGCGCATTTTAATTTGTTCATCTCTAAGCACGACCTCGGTATAGCTCACGGTCTCAGCGACTGCCTGATGCATACAGATCGAGAACGGACCCGGTTCCGGCAAATGCGTGGCATGCAGGTCACGTAACCACCCAAGGCTACCGGCTCCGGATTTATGCCAAGTTTGCTCGCATACACGACCTCTCACGCGTTCGGCCATGGGTTCATCGTAACCGGACGAGAACCAATGGCGGCGAGTCCAACTACGGCGATGATGCTGCAGCCGCTGGACATCCCAACAATATTCCATCACGGACTGCTCGTGACTTGCGATCGCGAACAAACGAAAAGGTCGCATGTGCAACAGTGGTAAATCCTGAAGTCCTTTTTCGACTTCGGCTAACGAACCGGCTAAAGCCAACGACTTGACGACTTCGCCGCGGCTGATGAGCGATCCCGGAGGGACACAATCGACCCGATGCCAATTTGTAATCGTCAGGCATACGCCCCACCCGTTCACTGCGATCCAAGTTCCGCCCGATGGTTCCCGCGGATAAATCGCCCGGTAACCGTCCCCTTCAAAAGCGGACGGCGGCAACCCGGCGACTCGAGTTAAGAGCTCGTCCCGGTTCATCGCCAGATAAAACCCCTGCGCATTCGGGATGAACGAAACCGTACACATCAGGCCCTTGCAGTGAATGTCACGCAAAGACGCCGAGATGCAATCGGTCGTGAGAGATGGTTCGAAGTAATCAGTAGTCAGGGACTCAGTAATCAGTTGGCGGGTGATCCGGTTGGGGACCAACCTCGAACCCGGTCGGCGTTGAGCCGCAATTTCGGCGCCGCCGAGCACTGATTACTGACCTGCTTCGGCGCGCGAGGACGCGCGCCCTCCCGACCGATTACTTTGGTGCCTGGCCTCCGCCGCTCACCTCACAGGCTCCACCGTCAATACCCGCCCGCGCCACCCGGTGTCTTTAGTTCCCCTTCTGCGGGGGCCACGCCCTCTTGATTCATACACGAACTAAAAGCTAGCGTCGCCAGAAAGAGAGCAAGCAGCCAGAACCGATGTTTGTGACTCATGGCCGACAAGATAAACAACAGCCGAATGATCGGAACAAGATTTCTTTTCGGCTGTCCGGGACTCAAGGACGCGGCTTGGCCTCGTCGCCGCAAGATCGAAAAACAGCTCCGTAGGAGCGAAATCTTTATAGCAACGGTCATCGTAGAGGGAGACTAGCTCCGCTAGGAGCGGCATATACGGCGTTTCCCGATTCGATGTCGCTCCTCCGGAGCTGGTCTCGTTTTTTGGCTCAGGCTACAAAGATTTCGCTCCTACGGAGCTAGGAATGGGGTCGGCTGAATCAAGCCCAGAGCAGAGTCTTGTTGTTGAAGACTCTGCCAGTTGGGACGAAGCGAGACTTCGTCGGCGCATATCTGACGGGCCAATCCCGCCAATTACGGTACTCGGGAGGTTATCGACTTCCTCAAAGGCCGCTCCCGACCCATTTTAAGAAGGAACGATCCTCCAGCAGGATGCATCCGGATCGCTCGGCATGAGCGACAATTTGTTTTGCATCCGGATCCTCCATCAGCCGTCTGCGATACTCTTCATACGCAGCCAGGCTCGGAAAATCGATCAACGCGATCGCGGAATCAGTTCGACCAGCAAACTTGGTTGGAAGGAAATAACCGATCAATTTACCTCCACAACGTTCTATCGGTTCCGGCCAGTTCCTGGCGTATTCCTCAAAATCAGGAAGTTGGTTCGGGTTTATCTTGTAACGAATACAAAGAGTAGGCATGGCAAGACTTTGATGCTGTCACGTTACGAATCGGATCGGCCGGGTTCAAAGCAGGACGCTTCGGTCTGCACCGAACTATCCTTGCTTGTTTGGGAATCCGTTTATGAGACGTTCCGGTGGGATGTCATTTTCAGCGTCCATGTCCGAAATTGCAGCATTAGTGGGAGACCGAGCCCGCGGAGAAATGCTATCGGCCCTGGTCAGCGGCCGCGCGTTGACAGCGAAGGAGCTGGCCTACGTCGCTAAAATAACGCCTCAAACTACCAGTGAACATCTGGGTAAATTGGTTGACGCCGGCATCCTCACATTCAATACTCGGGGCCGATTCCGTTATTTCCGCTTGGCCTCAGCCGCGGTCAGCCAAATGCTTGAAGGCATCATGACGGTCGCAGCGTCGCGACGAGTGCCTACGTTTCGTGATCCCACCCTGGCACGCGCCCGGATTTGCTACGACCATCTAGCAGGCGAGCTCGGTGTCGCCATCGCCGATTCTCTAATCCGGCATGGACATTTGATCTTAGGACCCGACGGCGGAGAAGTCACTGAGAGTGGCGAGACGTTCCTTGCGGACGTAGGAATTGATGTCGCGGGATCACGACGGCGCCGGCGCGCTTTCTGCCGTCCTTGCCTCGATTGGAGTGAGCGCCGCTATCATCTGGCTGGCGCCATCGGAGCCGCGATTGCCGAACGATGCTTTGAGATGAGGTGGGTGAAAAGGATCGAAGAGAGCCGGGCATTACAGATCACACCTGTCGGGGAGAAAGGGCTGCTGGCAACGTTCGGGATTAAGCGAGTGCCAGTAGCGGCCTGTAAACAGTAAGCAGTGAAAAACTGGGGGACGTGACACGCCCAAATCCAACGCCCAGGAGATCAAGGAACAGAAGGGCACTAAGGCGGAATTTTATACAGGAAGGCCGCAAAGGCCGCGAAGGTGTAAGCTGGTTTAGTCGCGACTTACAGCCAGCTTATCACGGTCCGGAAGCAGGTCGCGGCTGCGTATCATCTTTGTGGCCTTAGCGGCCTTCCTGTTTAAAATTCCGTCTTCCTAGCCTCCTGTTTCGTTATTCTTTGAGCGGCTGAGCGGCTTGGGTTTCGATCTGGACCCTGTCTGCGACTGCGGCTTGGCCTTCATGGTGGAAAACGCACTCGACCGTTACGCCCTTCTTTATATCGGACCATGAACCTTTGGTCTTTCCGACAGTGAAAATTGTTTTTTGCGTTGTCTTGCAAGTCCAGTCACCACCGGTGTTCTTGCGACAAGTGAAAGTGCGAGTTTTTTGATCAATCGCGATCACACTGCCGCCTTGCATAGGGGGCGCTGCCAGAGCTCGTTCCCAGCTCGAGGTAATTAAGAGAACCAGCGTGTAGACGGTCAGCCCAAGGGCTCGTGTCCCACGCCAAATCGGAATACGGCATCGCATAGTGGGAGGGATCAAAGCTCCGTTTATCACAAAAAAACTCCTGCGTAGCAAGCGATTAGTTACCAACGGATTGAGTGGCGGATCAGGTCTTATTTTTGCCCTTAGCAAGGGCGTTCGATGAGTGAGACAGCAATCCGTTTCGCAGTGCCACCTCTCACCAATCACTTCTCACTTCTCACGTCTCACTGTCTTCTACCCCTGTTAGGCGGGCCGGGCGCAGGCTTGGTGAAATGAGGTGAATAATGCCAAACGCAACTAAATAAGCGGTACCTGCGATTAGAAATAGCGGTACGTAACTCTTAGTGGTTTGAAGAATAAACCCGGCAAAAGCAGCGATAAAGATTCCGCCGCAAGCCCCGGCTCCTCCGGCCATTCCAATCACCGACCCAACCGCTGGTTGAGGGAAAAGATCTGACGACAAAGTAAACAAGTTCGCCGACCAACCCTGATGCGCTGCCGTCGCCAAAGAAATCAGCGCCACAGCCACCCATTGATTGCTCGCCTGAGATGCAAAGATCGTGGGTACAACACAAAGGGCACAAGTTAGCATGGCGGTCTTGCGAGCCGCATTCACCGACCAGCCTCGTTTAAGAAGGTAGGAGGAAAACGCTCCACCCAAAATACTACCCGCATCAGACGCCAGATAAATAATGACCAACGGCGGCCCAATCTTGTCGATGGTTAACCCGTAGGTCGAGTTCAGAAACTTTGGTAACCAGAATAGATAGAACCACCATACTGGGTCAGTCAGAAATTTGCCGATGATAATGGCCCAGGTCTGTGGTCTCCCTAGTAACGGTAACCAAGGTACGCGGACTCGCTTCTCATGGACTTTTACCAAACCGCGGCGAGCACAGAGTGGATAAATAACGAGCCACGCGATCAGCCACACGAAGCCGAGCACTCCGGTAGCGATGAAAGCGGCCGGCCAACCGAATTTGAGAAAGATGATCGGTACAACCAAAGGAGTAACAATGGCGCCAATATTCGATCCGGAATTAAATATCCCGGTAGCGAGTGCCCTCAGCTGCCGGGGAAACCATTCGGCAACGGTCTTGATACAGGTCGGGAAATTACCCGATTCTCCAAGTCCCAACAGAGCCCGCATCACCCCAAATTGGAACGCGGAGCGCGCGCTGGCATGGCCGACGGCGGCGATACTCCAAATGGTGACGAAGACAGCGAACCCAGCGAAAGTACCGATACGATCAACCACGAAACCAGTTAATACCTGGCCGACCGCATACATGATTTGGAACGCCGCAATGATGTTTGCATAATCAAGTTCATTCCAATGCAGCGAGCGTTGTAGGTCCGGAGCCAAAACCGATATAGTTTGCCGGTCGATATAATTGATGGTGGTTGCAAAGAACAACAGGGCGCAAATGGTCCATCGGTAGACGCCGACACGTGTTTGGACAGGCGGATTCGCCTCAAACGATGCGGTTTTCATTTTGGGGGGGAACGAAGACCGGTGCCACGGTAAGTGGCTGCGTTCTGCCCGTCAAGGGAACTGAACCGTGATAAGTGAGAGGTGAGAGGTGAGAAGTGATTGGTGGCAACGCCGCGCAAAGCCTGTAACCTGAAACAAGAACGGCGTCGCTCATGCCCCTCAACCTAAAGTTTTACTCATGTGTTGAGTTCGCGCTCGTGGCTCTACCAATCACTTCTCACCTCTCACTTCTCACGCCTATGATCCCTTCGCGAGAATACGCTTGGCAACTGGTTACTGAATTCACTCAAAGCGAGTCTCTACGGCGGCATATGCTCGCGGTTGAATGCGCGATGAGAGCGTATGCGACTCGATTTTCCGAAGATCAAGAACTATGGGGAATCGTCGGTTTATTGCACGATTTCGATTATGAACGCTACCCGGATATTTCAATGGAGGGTCACCCGGCGGTCGGAGCCCGGATCCTGCGGGAACGCGAAATCGATGAGACCATTGTGCAAGGCATTCTCTCCCACGCTCCTGAAGTGACCGGAAGCAGACCGGAAACAAAGCTGGAAAAAACTCTCTACGCCGTCGATGAACTGACCGGGTTCATCGTTGCCGTGACGCTGGTCCGTCCTTCTAAGAAGCTGGCTGACGTCGAATTGAAGTCGGTCAAGAAAAAATGGAAAGACAAAGCATTCGCAGCACCGGTTGATCGCGACGAAATCGCACACGCCGCCGATGAACTCGGCGTTCCACTCGATGAACATATTCAAGTTGTCTTGGAAGCGATGAAAGCGAACGCGGAGATGCTGGGCCTGTAATCCGTAAGAGAAGAAAAATCTCACGCAAAGGCGCAAAGGTTCGGACCATGCGAACTCACGGTATCGGGGTTAATAACACTACATTAGTATGTTATTCCGATTGGGGGTTGTTGGAGGAAAACCGCATCGCTAGAGAAGTCGTCGATGCAGCCCCTCAAGCTGCACCGGCAAATCGGACCAGTGATCTACGAATCCGCCTATGAATTGGTTTAGTTTACGAGTTGACCAAGCGCTCCCTCACCAGCCCGAAGAGAGCTGGTACGTTCACACACCTACTTTCCATTAGTCCGAACCTTTGCGCCTTTGCGTCTTTGCGTGAGATTTTTTCTTCGCCTAGGTCCTTCGCTTGCGCACGGCTCGATACTCCATTAGTGCAATAGTCCGTTACTCCACAACTCCATCACTCCACGACTTTTTCCCACATGACCGACATTGAGCCTAAACGCGTTGGAATTATCGGTGCAGGTTATATCAGCGCCGTCTATCTGAAATCGAACTTTCCCCAGTTCAAGATCGTGGCTTGTGCCGACGCGATCCCGGAAAATGCCAATGCTCGAGCTAAAGAGTTCGGTATAAGGGCGATGAGCGTTAATGATCTGCTCGCCGATCCCTCAATCGAAGTCATTTTAAATCTCACAATTCCTCAGAGCCACGTACCGGTCAGTAAAGCCGCCATCGAAGCGGGCAAACATGTATACTCCGAGAAACCTTTAGGATTATCCCGGGAAGAGGCTCAAACGCTGCTAGACGCTGCTGCCGCGAAAGAGGTACGCGTTGGCTCGGCGCCGGATACGTTCCTGGGCGGCGGACATCAGACGGTCCGAAAATTAATGGACGAGGGCGCTATCGGACAGCCGATCGGGGGAGCCGCGTTCTTTATGTACGGAGGACCGGAAAGTTGGCATCCACACCCCGAGTTCCTTTACCAAAGAGGAGCTGGGCCCGTGTACGACATGGGACCTTATTACGTAACCACACTGGTCAACCTTTTGGGCCCAGTTAAAAATGTATTGTCGATTGGAAGGAATACATCGCCCAAACGGACGATCGGCAGCGGACCCCGGCAAGGAACCGAGTTTACCGTCGAAGTATTAACTTATGTCAGCGCGATTCTAGAGTTTCACTCGGGAGCAGCGGTTACTTTCACAGTGAGCTTTGATGTCACCGGCCACAATCATCCGCCGATTGAGATCTATGGAACCGCAGGTTCGTTGCAGGTCCCGGATCCAAATTTTTTTGGTGGCAACGTCCGCCTAATCCGAACCGGTGGTAAATGGACCGATGTCGCCCATACGCATAGTTACGGAGACGGTAACCATCGAGGTATTGGGCTCGCTGACATGGCGGCCTCCATGGCCACCAGAACACCGCATCGCGCATCGGGCGCCCTTGCGTATCATGTTCTTGAAGTCCTGCAAGCTATCGTGACAAAGGCAGCAGGCGATACGTCTTTCGAGATTAAATCGACCTGCGAACGGCCCCGCCCATTGGGAGCGATTCGCCCGGTTCCTGATTTCCGGTAAGACCAAGGCGGGGATGCAGGACTCGCCTGAAAATGGTCCCACAGGCCGACCCGAGAAGCCCGACGATCGGCACAGGGTATTCTGGATTTACGTCCTAATCTTGGGTGCAGGGATTGTGTTTTTCTTCTTGGGGGGACTGTTGATGCGCAACCCCAATCTCCCGTCTTATCTCTATTCGCGAGTTACCAGTTGGCTGCAGAATGAAAACAACCCTTCGTCCTCTCGCCGGCTACCGCCTCCTCCAAAAACCGCGCAAGATTACCTTGAGCTAACCCACTACGATGTACGGGTATTGCCACCAGATCAGAGAGGCGTGGCGTTAGCTTTAGCGGATGCGATTGGCAACGCCGCTGCGGTTCAAGATCGTCTGACCGCGCTTGAACAGAACGTCCGAAACGATCTGCCAACCTTAAAATCGGCCAACGCTCTCTCCGCCTATGCCAAGATGAAACCCGCAGCCGCAGCCCTACTGCAAGCTGCCAACCAACAAAAGGTTTTCTTTCAGAACCTGGAAACAAAATTAACCCAGCAATTCGAGAGAAGCGGACTTCACGAGGACTTAGCCAAACAGATCGCCGCTCTCTTTTACGAAAGGACACCCGGTCAAAAAGTCGTGGATCAGGCGGACAGATCAGAAAAACTTGCCAGCGAGCTGTTAGCGATCGCTAACCTATTATCCGAAACCCCAAACAAATGGCATGCCTCATCCGACGGCACCATCAGTTCACAGGACAAAAAGCTCGAGGAAGAATATCGGGAGCATCAGCAGGCGCTCATGGCCGCTATCGCGGCTGTGAGCAGTGAGAGATGAGAGGTGAGAAGAATCGTGCCTCTCACTTGTCATTCTGAGCGACTAGATCCTTAATGTGATCAACGACCTCATCCAACTCGCCATCGCTCATATTGGAGACGCAAACAAAGTTGAACCCTTTGCTGTTCCAGCTGCAGACCGTATCTCCGCTAATCGACCAATCCTTTTTTGGAATCGGCTTCCCTGCCTCGGGCCACATGAAGAGTGTAAAAAGGTCTTTATCTCGTTTGTAAGTCACCGCAGCGACTTTCTGGTTATTGATAACGTCCAGGCGGCCGCCGCGCATTTGGAAGTTAAGACCGGGTAACACCACTGGCGGAGAAAAGTCGAGTTTACCGGCGAACCAAGGCTTCACAACGGAAGGGTCAGGAGACACCACGTCGCAAACGCGTTCAAGTAAGGCGGCGCGTTTGAAATTAGCAACGGCCTGATTTGCAATGCCTTCTTCCCGGTTAGGAGAGAACTTAAGCCACGCCAGGACGAGGCTGACGATCAATAGCGCGGCCGCATACAACCACGGCCGGCGAACCAGGGCGATGATACTCGATCTTCGCGTTACTTCTAACCTGGCTAATACTTTACCCTTTAGCTCCGGCGGAGCAGAGTAGTGAGGTGCGCTGGCCGTAAGGAACTCACGCAATCGGCGTAAGCGATCCAACTTCTGTTTGCATTCGGGACAACTAGCCAAATGCTGCTCAAGCTCGGCTCGTTTCTCCGGTTCAAGCTCGCCATCTTGGTACGCGTCCAGAAATCGATCTGCCT
>JAFAHI010000296.1 GCA_019237325.1 Verrucomicrobiota bacterium
CTTTGACTCGGATGCACCCAAGAGCAAACGTTTAGCGGACTTCGGAACCGACGATATCGACTGCGGTCACAAAGTGATGGACCAGCTGGCCAAAGAAATGGGCGGCAAAGGTGTCGTAGCCATCCTAGCCGGCAACCAGAATGCTCCGAACCTCCAGAAACGAGTACAAGGTGTCAAAGAGGTAGCGAAGAATTACCCTGACATCAAAATCCTTGATACCTTCTACCATAAGGAAACCCCTCAGGATGCCGCTGCCGAAGTAGAAACCGTCCAGCAAGCACATCCGGAAATCACCGGATGGGCGATGGTTGGTGGCTGGCCGCTGTTCACCGACAATGCGCTCAAGTTTGCCCCAGGTTCAGTTAAGGTAGTTGCAGTCGACGCGCTGCCGGCGGAGCTGGGTTATCTGCGCGACGGTCACGTTCAAGTGTTGTTGGCCCAACAGGTTTACGAGTGGGGCACCACTTCGGTTGACCTGCTTTATGCCAAGGCTGCTGAGAATAAGAATCCGCCAGCTAGCTTCGTTAAAGGTGAATTGATCCCTGTCACCAAAGAGAACGTCGACGAATACGCCAAGAACTGGGATAAGTGGCTGCCTAAGAAGTAAGGCATAGCCCAAGCTGTTGCTCCCGGGGTCTTTTGGGCTCCGGGAGCGGTTTTCGCAAAAGGTGATTAGTGATAGGTGATTGGTGGAAAACTCTTGCTCATTGTCCCTTCACAGCCGACGCCGCTAAGTCAGCTACGCTGATCATTCCACGAATCACTAATCACCAATCACTTTTTACACTCCCCCGAATGGCTTTCCTAACCGTCGAACATATCACGAAGTTCTTCCCCGGCGTGAGGGCGCTGGACGACGTTTCGGTCCAATTCGAAAAAGGATCAGTTCATGCCTTGATGGGTGAAAACGGTGCTGGCAAGAGCACACTGGGGAAGATTATTGGTGGAATTTACACTCCAGATCACGGGACGATTACCATCGATGGCCACGAAGTTCGACCTACCGATCCGCTAACCGCGCAAAAGCTTGGTGTCGCCATCGTCCATCAAGAATTAGTATTCTGCCCAAACTTAAGTATTGCGGAGAATCTTCAACTTGGGACTATGCCGGCGAATCGCGGTTTCGTCGAACGCCGTAAGTTGCGCGAACGCGCTCAATCTCTCATGAGTGAGATCGGGGTAGACATCGATGTGAATACCCTGATAGCCCAGTTGACCACGGGTCAGGAACAGATGGTGCAGATCGCAGCAGCAGTGGGGATTAACGCAGATATCATCATTTTTGACGAGCCGACGAGTTCGCTTTCGGTCAATGAGACCAAGCATTTGTTCGACCTTATCGGTCGACTAAAAGCTCGGGGCACGACCATGATTTACGTCTCCCATCGGATGGAAGAGATCTTCCAGATCGCCGACACGGTTACGGTGCTTCGAGATGGACGGCACGTGGCGACCGAAGGAATAGCGGAAACGAACCGGGAGCGACTGATCCGGCAAATGGTGGGTCGAGACGTGTTAATACAGCGGCCGAACCACCTCGACCTGAAACCGGGTGAAGAAGTATTACGCGTAGAGAACCTCTCATCCATGGGTCAATTTGAGAATGTGTCGTTCTCGGTTCGCCGCAACGAGATTGTAGGTATGGCGGGCTTGGGGGGCGCAGGTCGAACGGCGGTAGCAAAAGCGATTTTCGGTTTAGATAAACGAACGACCGGGAGTGTTTATATTAAAGGAAAACGCTTGATCCTAGGTAATGTCAATCGCTCGATGAGAGAGCGAGTCGGGTACCTGCCCGAGGACCGAAAGAAAGAGGGCTTGGTACTGATGATGAATATCTCCGACAACGTTTCGTTACCGCACCTCCAGACTTTTAGTCGATTCGGATTCGTGGATGAAAGGCGCGAACTTGCCGAAGTAGAAAAGCTAACCAAGCGGCTACGAGTGAAAGCGCCGTCCCTGGATTCGGTGACTGCGGGATTGAGTGGCGGTAACCAACAAAAAGTAGCAATAGCCAAATGGCTGGCACGGAGCTGCGATCTGTTGATTGTTGATGAACCAACGCGCGGCGTTGATGTAGGGGCGAAGGCGGAAATCTATCAGCTTCTGGATGAAGTTGCCTGCCAGGGGGTAGCCATCCTCATGATCTCCTCCGAGTTGCCCGAACTGCTGAGTCTCAGCCGCAGAATCATCGCGATGCGCGAGGGTTTTGTAACCGGTGAGCTGCCCTACGAGCAGTTTTCGCAAGAAAGCGTGCTGAATTTAATGGCGTAGGCGGAGGCTAATTCAGTGATTAGTAATCAGTTTAGGAGTCAGGAGCCAGGAGGGACTGAGGGAGCCAGCGCGCGTAACACTGATTACTGACCTACTGATCCCTGGATCCTCTTCCTCAACAAATCCAGCGCCGACTGCGTCACCATCTGCTTAAACGTTAACCGATCCGTCGGAAAGAACAGACGTTCCACCTGAGACGGTGCATCTGCCGATGCGAGTCCCACGAATACCGTGCCGACCGGTTTTTCCGGTGTCCCACCGTCTGGTCCGGCAATACCGGTCGTGGACAACGCGTAGGTCGTGCCTGCTCGAGCTCGAGCCCCCTCCGCCATCGCTTGCGCCACCTCTTTGCTCACCGCGCCGACCCGGTCTAACAGTTCCGTCGGGACAGCCAGGGTGCGAGTCTTTGCTGCATTTGAGTAGGTTACATTTCCCTCTAGGAAAACCGCTGACGCTCCCGGGACGTTCGTGAACCGGTTTGCCAGCAAGCCGCCCGTACATGATTCGGCCACGGCGACGGTCGCTCCCCGTTGGGTGAGTAGCCGCACGAGAATCGCTTCAAGCTCGCTCCCGTCTTCACTCACGATGTGCTCGGAAAGACGTGCTCGAACGATCTCGGTTCCGCGAAGCACACTTTGCAAAGATCCGACCAACCTTAGTTCTAGTTCTCCCACCCGCGCGCAGTAACCCAGCTCCAGGTCTTCGATGGCGGCGAGGTCTGTGCCGATCAACTCTTGGGCGTAAGATTCACCTAGACCGACCGTCCGAAATACCGCTGCCGTCAGATCGGTGGTTCCGGCTAACGTCCGAACGATAGGAGTTACATATCGCTCAAACATCGGGCGCAACTCCCGAGGTGGACCGGGCAAAAGGATCAGGTGCGGCAGTTTTTCAGTCGCAGGAACGTAAAGACCGGGCGCAGTACCGTGGTCATTTGGCAAAACCTGCGCGCCTTTAGGGACGTAGGCCTGTCTAGAGATCGGATCTGTCAGCCTTAATCCTCGTTTTTCGAATCGATCTCTAATTTTAGCAAAGATGGTTTCGTCGTATTCGAGAGAACGTCCGGTAAGCTCAGCGACAATTTCTCGAGTAACGTCGTCGGTGGTGGGTCCGAGACCTCCGGTAAGCAGAATTAATTGGCACCGTGGCGCTGCTTCGAGAATCGCGTCCCGGATAGCATAGCCATCGGGCACCGTTGTCTGGCGGGTGATACGCAGCCCCAGCGAGAACAGTTGTTGGCCCAGAAACGCCAGGTGCGTATTTACGACCGAACCGAAAAGTAGCTCGGTACCAGTGTTGATCAGTTCGACAGCCTGCATCGCTCTCAAATCCTTAGAGATTTGCGAGCGATGCAGGCTTTGGCAATAGAATCATTCGGCTACGCCCGAAAATTCTATTGCTTTCTAGAGGAGAGAATTTGAAACGCTTTTTCAGGCTCATGAGTCTTTAACTAACGACAGCCAATTCGAAACCATCCCGCGATATTCCTGATGTTCTTCGTGTTCTAGGATGTAGAGCAAATTGGAAAGGATGTGTGCGAGGATCACCTTCGGCGAGACCACTGCCGAGATGGCGGCAAGTGATTCATCTCTTTTATCACGAAGGGATTTCAGACAATCTTGATAGCGCAGAATACGGCCTCCTTCAAAGGGGTCGAACAATTGCCCTTCGTAACGAACCAAAAAATGTCCCGGTAGGTCAACGCCGGTAATCTCGATCCCGGCCCGCCGGCCAACGAAAAGATAAATCAGGGCTAACGATGTCGGAATTCCTCGCCGCGAATCGATGACGCAAGGCAGCAACGAGTTCCGGATGCTGTAATAATCGTCGGAATTGCCACGAAAACCGAGGTAATTGCCAAAGAAATCGGTCAAGAACCCGAGCTGCTCGGCTTCAGAAGTGAATCCCTGGCTGCGGTGCCGCATTTCATCTGCCCATTCGTCCAATAATCCCTGGTAACGAGCCAAATTGATTCCCGGCAGAAAAACTTTGGCCAGCAACCAGCAGATCTTTTCAAGATCGTTCAGAGACGAAATCGAACCACAGGTTTTCGTGAATTGTTGACTCGCATCGGTGACCTCGATCTCTGTCACCAGCTCGCGGATGATTTTTGCGAGTTTTCCGCTCGAGCTGGTCATGAGGTCGAGCAGGTCAGCAACGTTCTTAGCCCCTCCTGCGAGGAGCTGCTGCTTCGTCAATTCCACCGTCGCCGGATCATCATCCAACAACAGTTTAGCAATAGCCTTGTGCTGGCGGAACATAGGGGGAACAGGGTTCTCAGTTCGCCGTTTACCGTTCGCGGTTGGCGGTTCGCGGTATTGTCGTTCTCGTACTCGTCGTCGCCCTCGTTCTCGCTCTTATTTCGGTGCGTTGCCAGCTCACAGTTTGCAGCGACCACCAATCACTTCTCACTTCTCACGCTCGCGCCGTTATAGCGCGAGCCTAGGTGCGTCGCTCCACAAATTCTCCAGCGCATAAAATTCACGTTTCTCACTGTGAAAAATATGCACCAAAACATCTGAGTAATCGATCACGATCCACTGGCTGTTTGGTGAACCCTCTGAGGCCAGTGGGGATAAACCGTGATCCTTGTGG
>JAFAHI010000387.1 GCA_019237325.1 Verrucomicrobiota bacterium
TCTGCGACCTAAAATTGATAGCAACGATTTATTGTGTGCCACAGCCGCGACGCCCCGAGAACCGTGCCACGCCGCTTGAGGTTGCACGTTCGGTGGTTTGGTCACGCGATCAAGGGAGCCGCGGCTAACACGCGGTTCGGACGGAAAGAGCAGTGTATGGAACAACGTCGGGGGTAATGGAGCGCGGAATGCGGCTCCCCGGTCTCTGGAAGCGCCTAGAAAATTATCGGGCCTCACCTTGGATTTGGCAGTTCAATGCTAGAACCGTACCGAAATTGAGCCGCGCTTTCAGCGCTGATCGTTCTTTTATCTCCTTCTACATTGAATCGCCGCTTCGCGGCTAATACATCGGACGGGCAGAGCTTGTCCCCCTACCGGGTTCTGCGGACGAGCTCGTTCCTACCGGGTTTTGGTCGGCTTTTGGCCGTCTTTGGTATCTTTCACGGTCCAACCTAGGTCGGAGATCTTCTCTCGCAGAGCATCGCTTAGCTGCCAATCTTTAGCGGTTCTGGCAGCGGCTCGTTGTCTTAGCAATTCCTCGACTGCCGCTGGAATCATTTCTTCGTTCGACTGGATCTGGAGCACCTGGTTAACGTTCTCCCACCATTGCAAGAGAGCGGCGGCTTGCCCCGGTCGGAGCTCATTCGCATCCATCAACTGGTTCGTGGTTCTGATTTGTTTGAAGAGCTCGGCTAAGGCGGCTGAAATGTTTAAATCGTCGTCTAGAGCTGCAAAAAAAGAATCGGAGGTCGCGGGCGGGTATTCCTTGTCTGGAGGCGCCTCTGCCGCGAGGTCGCGTAACCGGTGAATCCACTCATCAAGGCGCAACAGGGACTGGCGAGCCTCGACCATTCCATCAAAGGTGAAGTTCAGTTGAAGCCGGTAATTAACCCGTAGCAACGCGTAGCGGATTTCGCGGCCAGTGAAACCGCGCCCGATAAGATCACGGATGGTGTAGAAGTTGCCGAGAGACTTCGACATCTTCTGGCCTTCGACCAGCAGGTGAGCGCTATGCAGCCAAAAGCGGACGAACTTTTTGCCGGTGTAACTCTCCGATTGAGCGATCTCCGCCTCATGATGAGGAAACAAATTATCGACGCCGCCGCAATGGATATCGACTTGAGGACCAAGGATGCGAGTCGCCATGGCGCTGCACTCGATGTGCCAGCCTGGACGGCCGCGACCCCAAGGACTATCCCAGCCAACCGGTCCATCGGCCACGTCCCACGCTTTCCAAAGCGCGAAATCACCCAAGCTTTCCTTTTCGTATTCGTCGCTTTGTATCCGGCCGGAAGGTCGCAGTTCGTCTAGATCGAGATGAGCAAGGTGCCCGTAGTCAGCGAACCGGTTGATGCGAAAATAGACGGATCCATCTTCCGCTTGGTAAGCGATCTCCTTTTTTACCAGGAAATCGATCATCACGATCATTTCGGCGATATTTTCCGGGTCGGTGGCAGCGGGATAGACGTTAGCGTCTTTAATCCGCAAGGTGCGCATGTCCTCAAAGAAGGCGGCCGTGAATTTTTCGGTGAACTCGGCCAGCGGAACATCGGCAGCGCGGCTATTGCGGATCGTTTTATCGTCAACATCGGTGATGTTCATCACGCGGTTAACGGTGTAGCCCCTGGCCTCGAGATGCCGCTGCAGCAGGTCTTCGAAGAGATAAGTGCGGAAGTTGCCGATATGGGCGAACGAATAAACTGTCGGCCCGCAGGTATACATCTTAACCACTTTTCCTGCCGGATCGAGCGGTTGGAACGGTTCCACTGCTCGCGAAAGGCTATTGAGAAAACGGATCATCTTGAAGGTGAGAAGTGAGAGGTGAGAAGTGAGAAGTGGTTGCTGCCAGCCGTGGTGACATTACTTGCGGTTTGAAAAGTTTCATGGCCTCAGCCCTTTCTCGAATCCTTAATGACGAATCACCAATCACTTGTCGCGTCCCCGCCGGACCTCTCACGTCTCACCTCTCACTTCTCACGTCTCACTTAAGCTATTCGCGGTGCGTCGGCCGGGAAACGCGGTTCCAGTTTTTCTACGGTGGCGATGGCCATGGCGGCGATACCTTCGCCGCGTCCGATAAAGCCTAGTCCTTCGTTAGTGGTTGCTTTGATGCCAATGCGGTCGGGCGGAATGTTCAGAGTTTGCGAGAGGCGTTCGCGCATCGCGGAGATATGCGGGCCAATCTTGGGCTCTTCAGCAATGAGCGAGGAATCGATGTTGACGATGGCAAAGCTCTTTCCGGTCAAGATCGCTTGAACCCGGCGCAATATTTCCTGGCTGTCTATCCCCTTTATCGACTCATCCGAATTCGGAAAATGATGGCCGATGTCTCTATCGCCGGCAGCACCGAGCAGCGCGTCCGCGATCGCGTGCGTTAAGACGTCGGCATCGGAATGCCCATCTAAACCGCGAGGGTGAGGAATGGCGACCCCGCCTAAAACTAGCTTTCGGCCTTCTACCAATCGGTGAATATCGTAACCAATACCGCTGCGGACCATAATTAAGTTGTCTTGGGAATAGAGCTTTCGAGCTCCTTAAGATCAATGTTTCCGTTCCAGGCGACCACCGCAATTTTCTTTTCGTCGAGTGGACTCGTTTTGACGTTGACCTGACCTCCGGCAGATTCGACCAACAACCAACCAGCGGCAATGTCCCAGAGGTTAACGCTTTGTTCTATATAAGCGTCGAAGCGTCCGCTAGCTACGTAAGCGAGATCCAAAGCGGCGCTTCCCATCATCCGGCATTTGCGCGCTTTGCTTACTAAGGAGCTGAACGTCTTGAGCCCGAGATCGATGGCAGCCGGCGTTTTTGAGAAGCCGACCGAGACGATCGATTCGCCGACGGAGGTGCGTTTGCTGACTTGAATTAATTCATCGTTCAGATAAGCCGGTTCTCCCCGGGTCGCCCGATAGAGTTCATTCTTGATCGGATCGTAGA
>JAFAHI010000400.1 GCA_019237325.1 Verrucomicrobiota bacterium
TCGCGCACCGCAACTTATTCCTCTTTCCTAAACTCCTGACTCCTGACTTCTTGAGTTCTCGAGTTCTTGAGTTCCATCCGTCGAGCCGTGCCCCGCCGGACGCGCGGGAGCGCGTCCCTACCGGCACTGGCACTTATTCCTGACCTCCTGACCTCCTGAACTCCTGAACTCCTGAACTCCTGAACTCCTGACCTCCTGACCTCCTGAACTCCTGAACTCCTGACCTCCTTGAACTCCTCGAACTTCCTATGAGGGACCTCGTTTACTTCGATCTGGAGACACAACGAACTGCCAACGACGCTGGGGGTTGGCATAACAAACAGGACATGAAAATGTCGGTTGGCGTTACCTATAGCACCGCTTTGGGGCAATACCGGATTTACTCCGAAGCAAGAGTCAATGAGCTGATTGATCAATTGCTCAAGGCAGACTTGGTCGTAGGGTTCAACATCTTGAACTTCGATTACGAAGTACTCATGGGCTACACCATCCTCGACTTACCCCATCAGCTGCGGTCGTTAGATATCTTGATGGAAGTCGAAAATCGGATCGGCAGCAAGCCCAACCTCGATAACCTCGCCATGGCGACTCTAGGAGTCGGAAAAACTGCCGGCGGTGTGGACGCGATAAAATGGTGGCGCGAAAAGCGGGTGCTCGATATCGCGGAGTACTGTTGCTTTGATGTGAAGGTCACCAAGATGGTCCACGAATTCGGTATCACTAACCGCGAGCTCTTTTACACTGATAAGTTCAATCGCCGTCAGAAGATGGCAATCGATTGGCAATGATACAGCCGTTGCGCGCAACCCGAGAGACTTGGCGGCTCGATTGGTTCGACCTCGATTCCCCAACTCCTTTCGGATCAATGTTCATTCTCCCGACGTGCCTCTATGTCATTCATCGCTATACGGGAATGTTGATCGGCTACGAATTTATCCGCGAACTCGATCAAAGACGGGCCGAGATGTTGGTGCACCGGCTTTTCCAAGAAAGGGGCATACCGGATGAGATCCAAATCCCCGACCTCGAAGAATGGGACGAGTCCGTTTGGCAAGGTCTCTCCCGCGAGTATCACTGCGAGGTGCAACTACTGGATAACGATCGTGGCGAAGCCGAGCCAACCCAGCAGGAGGCGATACGCCAGCGCCTCGACTCCATGATCGCAGGTTCTGCGCAAACGTTTTTGACCTCTTTGGGACCGAAGGCTATCGCGCAGGGATTAGTTCAGGCGCTCAAGCATCTCCGGTCGATTGATAAGAAACGTGCTCTGCTGGCCAAAGCACTGGAGTTGTCTGAAAATCTTCCCGAAGCGATGGTCGAACTCGCCGACCTCGAGCTGCAGGATGGCAATCTCGATTCAGCCGCGGAAAAGTTTGCCAATGCGGCCGCGGACTCCGCCGCGTTCCACGTACCTGGCGAATCAAGCTGTTACATTCGGGCTCTTCATGGACAAGTGTTAACCGCTTGGCAACGAGGAGATCTGGTGCAGGCGATCCAAATGGGGGAGCATCTTCTCAGCGCCAATCCGGTCGACCATCCCGGCGTGCGTTTTCTGATCCCATTGTTGCAGCTTTTGACGGGACAGATCGATGAGTCTCAAGAGTACTTTTCCTGGTATCAAAAGCATTACCCCAACGATATCGAGGATCCCGGATTCCAGTTCGCCTGGGCCTTATCCTTGTTCGACCGAGACGAGGAAAAAGCGGCCGCCGAAAAATACCGGCGAGGCATGATCCAGAACCTCTACCTTGCTCCTCTTCTCTTAGATATTCCAGAACCAGCGCCGGACATCTGGCAACATAACGACCGCGGCGACATTCAATACGCTGCAGATTTCTTGAACTCGTTCGGGTTGATTTGGGAGCGCGACGCCGCCGCCGTCCGCTTCTTGCGAGAACTCTATGCTGACTCCAGCGCCCTGCTGGAACAGCTGATCGTTTTGCGCCGCAAAATGGCCGAGTTCCAAGATCACCGCTACGAACCGAAACATCGGGAGATTTGGCAGCAGCTGATCGAGCAAGAGCAGGCGCTGATCAAGCAGAATGACAAATGACCAATGACAGATGACAAATAGGGGATATCGCCAGCAATCCTGGGGCTACTGCTCAGGAACCATTTGTCATTTGTTATCTGTAATTTGTCATTTATGACTTTCGCATGGCTCGGTATCTAACTGGCATTCAACCATCAGGGACTCTGCACATTGGTAATTACTTTGGCGCACTCCGGCCGGCCGTGGAACTGCAAGAGCAAGGCGACGCGTTCTATTTTATCGCGGATTACCATGCTCTCACCACGCTGCAAAACCCAGAAGAACTTCGCCGGAATGTCATGAGTGTCGCTCTCGATTTTTTGGCCTGCGGGTTGGATGCGGACAAAGTCTGCTTTTTTCGTCAATCAGATATTCCGATCGTGACCGAGCTGACTTGGATATTGAGCACCGTGACTCCGATGGGTTTATTGGAGCGCGCCCATTCCTACAAAGATAAGATTGCTCGCGGACTTTCCGCCTCTCATGGGCTTTTTGCTTATCCGGTCCTAATGGCCGCTGATATTCTGTTGTACGAGAGCGATGTCGTCCCGGTTGGACAGGATCAAAAGCAGCACCTCGAAATTACCCGCGATATCGCGGCAAAATTCAACGAGATCTATGGGCCGACCTTGAAGCTGCCAGAGCCGAGAATCCGTGAAGAAGTGGCGACTGTACCCGGATTGGACGGCCAAAAAATGAGCAAGAGCTACGGGAACACACTCGAGATCTTTGCTCCGGAAAAAGCATTGAGAAAAAAGGTGATGGGCATCGTGACCGATTCGACGCCAGTCGAGGCGCCCAAGGATCCTGCAAACTCGATCATCGTGCAGCTATATCGACTGTTTGCCAGTCCGGAAGAGGTTGACGCGATGACCCAAAGTTTTCGCTCCGGCGGAACCGGGTACGGAGAGTACAAAAAACAGCTTTTTGAGGTGCTCTGGAACACTTTCGAGCCGATGCGCAAGAAGCGAGTCGAATTGGAAGCAGACCTCGGTTACGTGGAATCGGTCCTCCAACGCGGAGCGGAACGCGCGCTGGCGACGGCTCATCAAACCATGGCCAAAGTCCGCGCCGCTGTTGGACTTCTGGACTTTCATCGCTAAATTTTCTTTTTTTCTTACACTAAATTCCTATCTTCCACCGAATGACCGGTTACAGGGCCGCTTTCCCTCCGAAAGCAAAGGGCGGTCACGGTGCCCACAACTTTGGCAAGGAACGTGAGGTTATGATTAATAGCAATACAGCACACGGATCGAGCGATCCCCTCGCTTCGGAGAAAATTCAGGTAGATCGAAAAGTATTCTTTCTGGACCTGAAAGAGAATCAACGCGGACGCTTCTTAAAGATTACCGAAGACGTCAGTGGCCGGCGCGACACCATTATGCTCCCCGCGAGTGCCCTTAAAGACTTCGTCAGTGCCCTCAGCCGACTGGTTGATCTCGAAGAACGCTTAGGCTGAGTACAATCTCGGCCTATTTTCATGGGTGCGAAGGTCTAGTGGACGGAGTCGACCAAGTGGACCTAGTGGAGAATCGCTTCGATTAAGGTCAGTTCCCCGTCCACGGCGTCCACTCTGTCAACCAAGTCCACTCCGTCCACTTTTGGAGTGTATTGCCTAGTAACAGGCCGCTAGTCGCAGGCTTTTCCGTTGAGTTTTGT
>JAFAHI010000458.1 GCA_019237325.1 Verrucomicrobiota bacterium
GGCGGTCTGGACGGAACGCATGTTGGCAACCCTGGAAACGGGGATTGAAGGAGGTAAATGGTTTCGATTGATCGATAAAGTTTGGAGTACCAGGAATCTGGCAAGAGCGCTGCAAAAGGTGATCGCTAGAGGCGGAAGCGCCGGGATCGATAACCAGAGTGCACGAGCAGTAAAGGAGCACCAAGAGCAGACGATTCAAAAACTGGAGCAAGAACTAAGAGCAGGGCAATATCGACCAAAGGCCGTTAAACGAGTATGGATACCCAAGCCTGGGAGCCAAGAGAAGCGTCCGTTAGGAGTACCGACGGTGGTTTCATATTGCACCTCATTCAACGGTCTTTTGGGATCGGCTGCATTTTAATACGGCTGGAGCCGGTAACCCAAGCTCTTAACTCTGAATCTTTTTGCGGATCAATGGTAAGCCAGTAAGGGGCAGTCTTTGTCAGCCTGCGGGTTGCGACCAGCCCGCGTTTTATCCAGTAGTGGACTACGTCGATGCCGATCTGAAAGTGGGCGGCCAGCTCTTTGACGGTAAATTCTTCGGGTCGCTTCAATACAGGCGCTGGAATTTCATAGCGGTAACGAATCCACTTGATCATGTCTTTGGTGAATGGCTTGCCTTTGGCGCTGCGTAGTTGCGCTTGATGGAGTGTCGCGGCGATCTGCAGGTCGGTCATGGTGGAGCTCAGGGTTCGGACTTGGCTAACGATCGATTCGGGGTAGCGAATCCGCACGGGCATCGGCAGAGGAAGATCGATAATGAGATCCTCCACGGCGCCACCCTGCCAGCGAATGTGTAAGATTGCTTTTCGTTCAGGCCGCCGTTTTTCGACCGTCAAATCCTTGATTAACAAGCGCAGCATTCGTTTGCGGTCTTTGGCCGAGGTGGTCTGAGCTTGCCACAATCGCGGCAGATCTTCGGCCAAGGCCAGTAACTCGGCTTGCTGCTTGCCGGTTAGTTCGAGGCCCTGTTGCTGGCGATAGTTCTGGTAATCGTCCTTGAGCCGCTGCGCTTCTTCGAGAGCTTGGTTCCAACGTTGCTCCAATGTGGCGGCCACCAGACGATGAGAGGGATCGACTTCCTCATAGCGGCGTTGGGCTAACTGCGCCTGATAATCGAGCCGTTCAATCCGCATCCGCCATTGTCGGTCAATCGCCTGGCTGCGTTCTTGCAATTCGGTTAGTGCTCGCAAAGCGATCTGGAATTGCTCGGGTTGGAGCACCTCCAGAACGCGTCGGCTCAGGGCCTCATCGAGCAGCTTGGCCTGAATGCAAATGCAGTCCTTCAGGCGAATCGTGTCCTGATGACGCGCGGTACATTCGTAGACGGGATAAATTCCTCCGTGGCCCTTGTAGCGAGGTGAGAGCCGGCGGCCACAACCACCGCACAGAAGCAAGCCCTGGAGCAGCGCCCGACCTTCGCGAGCGATGTCAGGCAACAGCTGCTCGGGTTTGTTGCTTTGGTTCTGCGACAAAATCTGTTGGTTTTCCAAATACTGCTGCCAACTGAGGTAAGAGTGGTGATGGTCCTGGATCAGCACGCTCCAGGAATCGATCGGCTGCTCGAGCACCCTGGACTGGATTTGGCCCTCGCTCGAAAGGGATTTGCTCGATTTGAATCGGCCAAAAACATAGGCTCCCGCATAGCAAGGATTGTTGAGCACTCCCAGCACGCGGCTGTGTTTTAAGTTGCCCCAAAGCAGTTTGCCATTCCAAACTCCACCATAGGAACGCTTGGGAAAACCTAGCTGGTGTTGAGCGAAATGCCGAACCACGCCGTAGGCGCTGCCGGTTTGGCGGAAGAGCTCGAAAATGAGCTCGACCGCGCTGCGGACCTCCTGGTCTGGGTCGATCAAGACGCTGCCGGGCTCCTCGCCATAGACGTATCCGACCGGTAAGGGGAAACGCAGTTCTCCGCGCCGGGCTTTATTGCGTTTGCCGCCTTGGAGGCGCGCGCGAATGAAATGTAGCTCGGCTTGGGACATGGTTCCTTTGAGTCCGAGCAGAAGTTGATCGTTGAAGTCGGCCGGATCGTAGCAACCATCCTCG
>JAFAHI010000520.1 GCA_019237325.1 Verrucomicrobiota bacterium
TTGGCCAGGATGTTGTTTAAGTAATTCAAAGACTTGATCCGCGGGCTCAGCGCACCGGGAGGGATCCGTCTAACTGAGCAGGTTGCCAGGGTCAGACCTTTTTCATAGAGCGAGTCTGGGTAAAGGGCGATGGTAGCCGCAATGATGATGATACTGGGCCGCCGGCAGCTGTCCGGGCTAAGCCCGAGCGAGCCAGGACCGCGGGTTACCAGTAACCGGATGTAACCATCGTGGAGGTCGTTTTGCCGGATGGTCTCGAGGGTCGCCTCAATCAATGCCGTCCGAGACATCGGGATGTCCAGCGAGATGGCTTTGGCGGAATCCCAAAGCCGGTCGATGTGTTCCTCCAAGCGGAATACTCTGTCCTGGTAGAACCGAATCCCTTCAAACACACCATCTCCATAAAGGAGGCCATGATCAAAAACGGAGATCTTGGCCACGGATTGTTCGTAAAACGTGCCGTCGATATAGATTTTCAGGTTCATATGACTGGGGAGGTGAGAGGTAAGGGGAGAGCGAAAGGTGATTGGTGAAAGGTGATTGGTGATAGCGCTTCGTCCTCCCGACTTCGTGCTTCTGTGGAGCGCGCCTCGCTTGCGAGGCCGACCTTGAGCGGGTGGCAACATAGAGCTTAGGCTTCGTCGGGCAGGCTGTTCTCGTCCTCGTCCTCGAGTCCTTGCGAGCGGAGGGTAGGGGATTGGAGTATTGCGTTGTTTTCACGGCGTTCAATCTACAAGATGGCCATCGCGGATGTGCACGACACGATCACCGCGCGCAGCCAAGTCCTGGTCGTGGGTTACTACCACCAAAGTTTTTTGTTTCTCACGGACCAATCCTCCTAAAAGCTCCATGATCGCTTCTCCGTTTGTGGTATCGAGGTTGCCGGTCGGTTCATCAGCAAACACAATGGCCGGATCGTTGATCAGGGCCCGCGCAATAGCGACCCTCTGCTGTTCACCTCCGGAAAGCTCGTTGGGCAAATGTTGCATCCGATCGGCTAGACCCACTCTCTCCAGTAAAGACTCGGCAATCTCAGGATCGGGCCGGTGGCGAATCAGTGATGGCACCAGCGTGTTTTCTAAGGCGGTCAGTTCGGGCAAAAGAAAGTAACCTTGAAAAACGAAGCCCATCCGCTGGTTGCGAATCTTGGCGTCTTTTCCCGCACCACCGCTGTAGAGTTTGTGATCTTCAAACGTGACCTCGCCCGATTCCGGACGTTCCAATCCCGCCAGCGTGTATAGCAGCGTCGTCTTACCGGCTCCGGACGCTCCGCATAAAAACACCGACTCACCTTTGTTGATATCAAGGTTGATCCCCCGCAGTACCTCGACCTTCCGGCTACCGATCTTGAACGATCGATAAATATTACGGGCAGTGAGTTGAGCAGGTGTGTTCACTGGTTGGTGAGGTCGGCCGTAGAGGCTTGCCGCATACCTTCAAATAGCACTATTGCGACGGCGGTGGCGAGATTCAAACTGCGAGCTTCGGGGAGCATCGGGATGCGAAAAGCGTGTTCGGCGTATCGAGCCAGTAGGCTGGCCGGCAGTCCCTTCGTCTCGCGGCCGAAAATCAGATAATCTTTAGGCGAGAATCGGACGTCCCAGTAAGGTTTCTGCACTTTTGTCGAGAAAAAGAATCGACGCGCGGATGGTTCGATCTTGAGCTCGAACTCTTCGAAATTTTCCCAAAGCTTAACTTTAACGTTCTTCCAGTAATCCATCCCGGCCCGGCGAAGCTGCCGGTCGTCGATGGAGAACCCGAGCGGTTGCACCAAATGCAGGGTACTACCCGTTGCCAACGCGAGACGGGCAACATTCCCCGTGTTTGGCGGAATCTCAGGCTCGACTAGAACAAGGTTAAACATAAAACAAAAAAAGCGCCTCAAGGATCGAGGCGCTTTTTCCGTCGGGAGGGAAACTGTTGCCGTCGTTAATTCGAGCTCACTTGCGCCAGAGCAGGTTCGACATTTACGCGACGACCGTTCTGATCGAAACGTACGATACCGTCTACGAGGGCGAAGATTGTGTAATCCCGACCAAGCCCAACATTCTTTCCCGGCAAAAACTTTGTACCGCGTTGGCGAATAATAATATTCCCGGCAACGACCTGTTGGCTACCGAACTTCTTGACGCCGAGGCGTTTGCTAACGCTGTCGCGTCCGTTCTTGACGCTGCCTTGACCTTTCTTATGTGCCATACGCTAGAAAATTACAGGTCGATCGATCCAATTTTAACGCGAGTCAGTTGGCGCCGATGGCCCACCGTCCGATGATACCCTTTTCGGCGCCGATACTTGAATGCGATCACCTTTTTATCCTTAAATTGCTCCACCACTTCCCCGGAAACTTTGGATCCGTCGATCAGGGGAGCACCCAGCGTTACTTTATCACCATCACAATGAAGCACAACTTCAGCGAATGTGATCTGGTCGCCGGCTT
>JAFAHI010000754.1 GCA_019237325.1 Verrucomicrobiota bacterium
AACAGTTATCGGTGGCCTGGCAATCTTCGAGAACTGAGAAACACGATTGAACGAGGCGTTATCTTGGCGCCGGACGATTTTATTAGTGAAAGGTTTATACCAGAAAATCCGCCAGCGCCTCTCGACGCCAAAATTTCAATCGGGAGCGATGTCAGTCTGGAAGCGTTGGAGGAAGCTCATATCCGTAGCATTTTGGGACGGGCATCCAGCCTGGATGCGGCGGCAAAGACTTTGGGGATAGACCCTGCGACCTTGTACCGGAAACGGAAGCGGCTCAATCTCCAGTAAGCCAGCGTCGCTGAAAAATGGTTAGCCATTTTTTCAGCGACGCTGGCTATGTGCCGAGAGGCAGACGACGACGTCTGCCTCTCGACTTGATTTAAGAACCATCAGGAAACCCATGTTGAATGCCCTTGAATATCACGCTGTAACGCAATCGGGCCGCGAAGCCGCAAGATTGCGTCATAGCATGGATTGTTGAATAATCGTTGACGATTACTCAACAATCCATGCTGCGTTGGCGACTTACACTCGGCCTGTTGGCTACGCTGATCATTTTGCTGACCGTAGGGGTCTACGGGGTCTGGCTATTTAATGACCTGGGACGCGCCGTCGACAAGGTGTTGTGTAACAATTACGACAGTATCCGCGCTTGCAGCTCCATGCGGGTCGGTACTGCCCGGGTTAACATTTTCTATTCTCGCGGAGTAGATCGACCCACCTTGCCCTATGATCAGACTGGCCCGTTAGATAGAACCGAAAAGGATTTCCAGGCCGCCATTCCGATCCTGGAGCGGAACGCCAAGGATCCGGAACAACAGAAACTCGTGGGGGAGCTCAAGCAAGCGATCACGGACTACATCAGTGTTTACCGGGAAACCTTCCGGCAATATTTCGCTCATGACCCGGCGATCCACGAGTCTTGGGCTCGGATTCCGGGACTTACGCTGAAGATCACCAACCTGAGCCAAGACATCCTTAGTATTAATGAAAAGCACATGTTGGAGGCCAACCGGGAAGCGCGCCGCAAGGCAGCGGATTCAATCCGGCTCCTATTAATTGCGATGGTGAGTTCCATCATCGTTTTCATTTTCACCTATGCCAGGCTCGGGCGTTCGCTGATTGACCCGATTCGGAGATTGACTCACTCGATTCGAGATCTGCGTTCCCGGGAATTCGAGAATCTGCTTCCGGTGCAGAGTCGGGATGAACTGGGTGAGCTCACCAGTGAGTTCAATCGCATGGCTCAGGAGCTCCGCAGCTTTTATCGGGAAACGGATCGTAAACTCATCGAGTTAAATCAAATTATCCGAGCTCTGCTCACTACGTTGCCTTATCCTCTATTTATCCTGGACGAACACGATCGCATCTCCCGGATGAATCCAGCGGCGGAAAGTCTCATGACGAATCTGGGCGCCGGAAGCGATTTGCCGCCCCAGGTCAAACGCCGGCTAGTAGACGTTTCCCGAGGCGGCACCGATTATCGGCTGGACGATCTTAAACAAGCTTTGCTGTTCAGAATCAACGAACAGGAAGCGTATTTCTTGCCCAGAATCTTTCCAGTTATCCTCGAGGATGGAACATTCACGGGGCGCGCGGTGATGCTGGTGGATGTGACGCGGTTCCGCTGGTTAGACGAAGTTAAAACCGATTTGCTGGCGACGTTGAGTCACGAAATCAAGACGCCGTTAACTGGCATCCGACTGGTCCTCCACCTTTTGCTCGAGCAACGGACCGGCAAGTTATCGAGCTCGCAGGAGGAATTGGTGATGACGGGCTGTAACGAATGTGAGCGGTTGCTCAAAACGCTAAAGAGCATTTTGGATCTGGCTCGAATGGAAAGCGGACAGGACCTATTGGATCTTGCCCCAGTCTCGCCTGCTCAATTGGCTCAAGAGGCTTACGATCATTTCCTGGAATTTTTCGATCAATCTTCGCTGCGCCTGGAATTGGATGTGGCTCCGGATCTGCCAGAAGTGTCGGTTGATAGCACCCGCGTCTCGTTAGTGCTTACGAACTTCTTATCAAATGCCCTCAAATACAGTTTCGCGGGTACCCAGGTCGACCTCAGGGTCCAACAATTAAGCGAGCAATTCGTCCGCTTTAGTGTGACCAATCGCGGTCCCGGTTTGTCCGATCTGGAGCAAGCCAAGGTATTTGATAAGTTCTATCGATCCGAAAAACAAAGTATTCGGGACGGTGTAGGCCTGGGCCTATCCATCGCCCGGCAGATCGTTCAAGCGCACGACGGGCGCATCGGAGTAAAAAGTGAGATTAATGGTCTGACCGAATTCTTCTGTGACCTCCCGGTCGCTGTGAGGGTAGAGCAGTTGGTCGAGGTGTGATTTCAGCACCAGGCAGAGTTTTTCGCCCTACCACCGTCAGATTAAACCCGCGTTTCCTCGCGGTCTGCACAAATCGATCTAAGAGCTTCTCCTCAATAAAGGTAAAGGCTGCATCCAAACCACCGCTTGCGTAGGTCCTTCCTATTTCGGCTTCTACGCTGGTCGGCTCACCAAAGGAGGAGAGGAATTGATTCGAAACCCATAGTTCGAACAGCCGGTTGCGGTCTTTGGAGCTTTCGCCTTGGCCAATCCGTAAAAGCCAAGAACGAGCGAACAGGGCCAGGACGGCATCTCCGATCCAAGCCTCGTTTCGTAATTGCTCTTCAGGATCCATCAGCGCGAATCTCAGGCGAGAAATTCGTTAAACAAGTGTATTCAGCGCCTTCCGGTGCGGGCACGCTTCGCATCAGGCTCACTGAATTTACCCGCCACACGCATTCCGGGAACCAATCCTTTTCCGAAAGGATGCGCATTCGCTCTGCAAACCTTCTCGGCAGGTGACGAAATCGAGCGATGGTCATGTGAGGGTAAGAACGCTCGTTTTCCCTCAGAGGAATTTTTTTGGAAAACGCCGCAAAAAAACCGGATTGCAGCTGTTGCAGCAATCCATGGGAACGGCAACCCACCCACAACACTCTGGGACGATGAAAAGCGGGAAAGCTGCCGATACCGCTGAGAGTTAAGATGGGGAGTTCTTTGAATGAGGTCATGACTTCGTTCGCGGTCATTTCTAAGCTGGCGATTTCACTCAGTGGGACATTCCCTAAGAATAGAATGGTCAAATGAAACTGGGTGGGCCGGATCCAGCGCACCGCACGTTGTGGGTCAAAACCCATTTCCAAAACTTTCCTTACTTCAGTCTGAATTGCGGACAAATGATGGATCACATCCGGAGGCGGATTAATGGAGAAGAAGAGCCGAACCGGCGCCGTATCGCTGGGCTGCTCAAGTCTCTCGAATGTATCGCTTTCCATTATGTCCTCGCTAGGGACGAGCTCCTGCTCGTCCGGTTCGAGCGATCCCTTCGGCTTTCAAAAACGCGGACGAGCGGGGGCTGGTCCTTACCGCGCACCTTAACCAGTTTCTTGATTTTCGTGCCAGCAACGGTAGTGATTTCGGCTTCATGAGAATGATTTGTGGTTTGGTGTTTCTGGCTGCCGGCTGGTTCGTTCTCACTCCCTCGTACGGAGACGTCTCTGAGGCCACTTGCAAGGCGGCACAGAAGTACTCGGTTGCTCACCGAGGCCTTTCTCTGCTGGTGATTCAAGACGGTCACGTCCTCTACGAAGGTTATTCCGGTGGCGATGACCGGGACAGGGTCGCCTCGATTTTCAGCGGCACCAAGGGCTTCTGGTGTTTGGCTGCCATCGCCGCTCAACAAGACGGCATCCTGGACCTCGATGAACCGGTGAAGAATACCATCACCGAGTGGGCAGATGAACCCGACAAGAAAAATATCACCATCCGCAATCTCCTGAGCTTTACCGCTGGCATCGAACCAGTATTCGCTCTTCATGGCAGAAGGATCCCCGATCGAAACCGCTACAGTATCGCATTGAGAGCGGTTGAGCCACCAGGCGAAAGCTTCATGTACGGCCCGAGTGAACTCCAGATTTTTTCCGAAGTTCTCCGAAGAAA
>JAFAHI010000090.1 GCA_019237325.1 Verrucomicrobiota bacterium
TGCTGGGTGCGCTTCAGGTAATCAAGCAAGCTTCTCCGGGTAGCAACCAGTTTCAAAAGTCCGCGGCGGGAAGAATGATCTTTACGAAAAACCTTTAAGTGATCCGTCAACTGATTGATCCGGCGGGTCAATAGCGCGATTTGGACGTCGGCGCTGCCGGTGTCCTTATCGTGTAGCCGGAACGCGCTCAGATCGATGTTATCACTCGTGGCCATAATAATGTAGGGAGTCAGGAAGATAAAAGAGAAGTCTTCTCACGCAAGCGATAAATGCGAAAGGGGGAAAGGAGCGAAGATTTGGTGGGCGAGGGCTCCAGAACGACCAGTGCATTGGTCCCGGAGCCCAAGACGGTCTGATGTACCTGATTCTGTTCTGCCAATAAGACTGCCGAGCCGTTGGCCCAGGATGTGCCACCTGCTTAGCTACGATCTAAGCCCAGAGACCGCCGGTCAACATGGATAGCGCTGGGCCAGCGGCTCGGCGAGCGAATCGGCCCTGCACGTATCATTGACGTTACAAGCGACCGGCTTTGTCAGTATCACAAGGCCGTTCGGGAGCCTCGCCCCCCTAAATGCCGGACCACCTCTCACTTCTCACCAATCACTTCTCACTTCTCATGCCTGGCCCGCTCGCCTCGCACCAGCTCATTCGCCAGTTCTCCAAAATTCTGCACGATCAGGTTCTCGCCCAGTTCGTTGATATTGATCTCGATGCCCAGCTTCTCTTCCAGGTGGAGCACGAGTTCCACTAATTCCAGGCTTTGCTGAATAACATCGCCCGCACGCAAGGTCTCCAAGTGGTCAACCGGGACTGTCGGAAAATGAGCGGTGACAAATTGCCGTATCACATCGAGGACCGTTTGCCGATCAATCATAGCCTGGTACAGCTGCCGTAGATGACGTGGAAACCGGCTCCCATCGAGAGCCAGCGGATCGGTTGACCGGGCTTCGCCTGGTCCAACAGGTCCCTGAGAATATGTGGAATACTGGCGCTGCTCATATTTGAGAAAGTGCGAAAATGGCGGATCGACGGTTCCAGACGGCTTCTGTCGAGACCGATCCGCTTGGCAACACTCAAAAGCAACATCATTCCGGCGGGATGGACCGCCCAGAGGCTATCTTTCGTGTCTATCCAATCGATTTCGTTTAGCGCGCCCAGGATACCAGCGCGGACTTTCCGATCGAATCCCTCGAAATCCGAAACGCTGAAACGATAATAATTCGAGCTATAATCCCAACGAATCACATCCGCATCTACGCGATGCGAGGAATCGATCGGTCCGAGTTCGGCCAATGCTCCTGTCGGGTCGGTAGAAAGCCAAAGACCGGCAGCCCCATCCCCAAATGTACAGATACCCTGCCAATTAGGCCGATCCATCGACAAGGGGTCCGCCAAAGTGGATGTCGGTTCAACCACGGCTATCAAAACGTTCCGGTGCCGGGTATCGAGGGTTGAGGCTAGTTGCAAGGCTCGTGAACTGGCTGTACACCCGCCGTTGCTTAAGTCGAGCAACATGGCATCGCTTTTGACCTGATCTCGTAACCAGGTCGCTAGCCGATCGGCGATGCCGGGTAAGAGTTGTCCCACGCTGGAAACTCCGATAACTGCATCGAACGCCTCGGAACCGGCGGCTCTTACTTCTTTGCTCAAGGCGCCGATAGACTCAGCAACCACGGCCGCAAAGGCAGTGGCGTGGTCTTTGAAAGACCTTAGATCAAGAAAATACGGACACTGGACATAACGGCTTCGTGAACCAATCAGAAACAATCGGATCAGGGACAGCAAGTGATCGATTTCCGTTGCCGGCCGGTCCACTTTGCCCCGTAGATGAGCGCTGATCCGAGCAAAAACCTCCTGATTATCCCACTGTTCCCCTACGATCGGGGTATAGACTGATTTGATGTACCACTTAGCCTGCATGGCTCACAAATGCGCCTGCATTTGTGAGCCATGCAGGCTATGACGGCAGAATCGTCCGGCAACCCGGACTATTCTGCAGTTTAAACGTTCTCTTTGAGGCGCTCACATTTCTTCCGAAAACAACGAAATGTATCAATTCCCTTTCTAAATTTGCAGCAGAATTCATCGGCGTAGCCGGTGAATTCTGCTGCCATAGCCTGCGTTGCCGCCAAATGCAGGCGCATTTTGGCGGTAACGCAGGCTCCTCAGAACCCTACTCTCCACTCCTCGCACAATTCACCCGGGATCTCTCCGAGGAACCGCGAAGGGCGTTGAACCCTCTGGTCGATATTGCCGTTCGGCCAAATCGCTGGGTACAAAAAATAGAGTTGGTCTTTCGCCCTGGTGATCGCGACATAGAAAAGCCGGCGTTCTTCTTCGACGTTGTCATTAGACTCCAAAGACCGGGCGCTGGGGAACATCCCGTCGGTCAACCACACGATAAACACCGCTTGCCACTCGAGTCCCTTGGCTTGGTGAACCGTGGAAAGGGTCACTCGTTCCCGGTCCTCATCCTGGGTGCTAAGCTGTTCGGTCTCACCGGTGGCCATCAGCGAAAGCTGGCTAAGAAATTCGACAGGCTCCTTAAAGCCGCGGGAAAAATTCTCTAACGCCGTAAGATCTTCCCGGCGTTGCTCATGGTTGGAATACTTCGATTTGAGATAATCGTCGTACACCGCTTCGAGGATGCTATGGATCATACCCGACGGCGGTACCGGCTGTTTCTCAGGCGCGATTTCGTCCAGAGTATGGCGAAGCTGTTCCCACGCGCGTTGAGATTTCGCCGGTGCTTTCGCTACCTCTAACCAGGAACCAAAGGTCTTTCTGCTTTCGGGGGGCGCCAGGTTGATTTGTTCCCATAATTTTTCGGCGCCACGAGCCGCGATGCCAGGAAGCAACCGGACCATTCGTTTGAAGGCGACTTCATCCGTGGGGTTCGTAACAAACTTCATGAAAGCAGCCACATCCTTGATATGAGCTTGTTCGAAGAATCGCAGACCGCTGGTAATCGAGTAAGGAATCCCGGCGCGCGTTAACGCCAATTGCACCTCCAAAGATTGAAAATGCGAGCGGTAAAGCACCGCGATTTCTTCTAGGTCTACCCCTTCGTCGCGTAACTCGAGAATACGTTGCGCCACAAACACCGCCTGTTGATTGTTATCCAGGACCGGTACAAGCGCAGGTTTCAGGTCGGTCTCTTTTCTATCCGGCCGTAATATTTTCGAGAATTGACGGGCATTCGGACGAATCGCCGCGTTAGCTACCTGCAAGACTTCTGGTACGCTGCGATAGTTTGTCTCAATCTTATGGATCGCGGCCGACGGATACCGTTTGGGGAAATCCAAGATGTTTTGGTAGTTAGCGCCGCGCCACGAATAGATCGATTGAGCATCGTCGCCCACCACCATCACGCTTTGATGATGGGCCGCCAGTACGTCTATGAACTCAGATTGGAGCCGATTCGTATCCTGGTATTCGTCGACTAGGATGAATTGAAAGTATCGCTGATAGAATTCCGCGATGTCCGGTTTCGTCTTAAACAGCTCCACGATCTTGACGAGCAAATCATCGAAGTCCATCGCGTTTGCAGCCCGTTTTCGTTCTTCATACCGTTTCTGGATCCACTCGATCTGATTGGTAAGAGGAAGAAATCGCCGGTAACGTTCCGCGATCACCTGTGATATCGGGCGATCCGTATTCAGGGCCAAGCTGTAGATGTCTCCGAGGACTTCTCCCGTTGGGAACCGGACCTGAGTAGTATCAACTTCCTCGCCAGCCACAACCGCAGACAACAGGTCTTCCTGATCTTCCCGGTCCATAATGCTGTAACCCGGACGGAACCCGATCTCGAGAGCATGTTTCCTGAGCAAACGGTTGCCAATTGAGTGGAAAGTTCCGCCCCAGATCGCAGTCGTTTCCAACGGCACCAAGGATTGAACCCGGGTTAACATCTCGCGTGCGGCTTTGTTGGTGAACGTGAGCAAAAGGATCGACTGAGGCTCTACCCCGTTGTCGAGCAACCAAGCCACCCGGTAGGTGAGGGTCCGAGTTTTACCGCTGCCAGCTCCGGCCAGGACCAAGGCAGGACCGGGACCGGAAGTGACCGCAGCATACTGCTGATCGTTCAGCTCCGCGCGGTAATCGATGCTACTGCTGGTAACGGAAGGCAGATGCTTGAGCAGGTACTCACGGGCCATGCTCTACGATAGAGGAGCGAGGAGCGGGAAGCCAGTGGAGCGTGGGAGGACGCGCCGTGATGATGGTATGCTTTCCAGAAGCGCGACACTGAGTACCGTGTTCACGGATGGGACCTATAGGACCCATGGAACTTATAGGACAATGAGCCCGACCCATAAGTCCTATGAGTCCCATAGGTCCTATCCGTGAACACGGCACCGCGTGTCGCGCGTCCGAAAAACCTACGATCACCCGTCGCGTCTCTACGACCACACGCCTCCACTGGCTTCCCGCTCCACGCTC
>JAFAHI010000180.1 GCA_019237325.1 Verrucomicrobiota bacterium
CCCTTGAGCGGCCTTCAGTTCGTCGTTCGCGGCGGCTTCACCCTTGGCGCTCTTGGTTTTTTCCCAGCGAGCCCAAGAATAGGTCTGTTCCGCGAAGAGGGTGTCGGCCAATTCGTAGCCCCAGTCTCGGAAACTTCATTCAGTGAACTTCATGATGTTGTCCTTGTGCACGAGCGTCACCGATTTGCGTTTCTGCTCGATCGCGTATCGGATAGCGGCCGCAATCAACCGGGAAGAACCGAGCCGGCTCACCGGTTTAACCCCAATGCCAACCTCAACATCGACTTTTCCTAGTGCGGGTTCAAAAGCGAGAAAGCCTTTAACGGCGCCTTCCGAGCCGAACCGGATCTTGGCGAACTCTTTCGGGAACTCGGTTTCAAAGAACCGAAGCACCTTCGCTGCTTCCGGCGACCCGGCTTTGAATTCGATACCCGCGTAAATATCTTCGGTATTCTCACGGAAGATCACCATATTCACCTTCTCAGGACCGCGTACCGGGGAGGGTACGCCTTCGAACCACTGGACAGGTCTCAGGCAAACGTAGAGATCCAAGAGCTGACGAAGAGCGACATTCAGAGACCGGATCCCGCCGCCTACGGGCGTCGTTAGCGGTCCTTTTATACCAACCAGATACTCTTTGAAGGCGTTTACGGTATCATCGGGCAACCAGGTATCGAATTTCTGCTTGGCGGTCTCGCCGGCGAACACTTCGAACCAGGAAATTTTCCGGCTGCCCCCATAAGCTTTCTGTACGGCGGCATCAAAGACTCGCTCGCTGGCGGCCCAGATGTCCGGACCGGTGCCGTCACCCCGAATAAATGGAATCACTGGGTTGTCCGGGCACTGAATTTTACCGTCCTTGATAGTAATCTTGCCGCCGGCTGGAGGCTGAACATTCTGATAAGACATAAAACTGCGCTGTTGTTGGATACGATGAAAAGAGAAATCTCCGTCAGCTAAAAGCCGCGGGAAAGCAAGGGGAAAGGAGTTCGCGATTCAATGTTCACTGTTCGCAGTTCGCGGTTCACGGTTGTGAGTCCGAGGCAAGACCTCGGACGGGACCTATGGGACTTGCGGGACTCATGTCACGAGTGACGGCGAACGAGAAAGCGCAGAGTGCAAACTGCAAACCAAGAGGTTGAACTGCGAACCGTGAACTGCGAACCGTGAACTGCGAACAGTGAACCTTGAACTCCTTTCCCACTGTGCTTAACTGCGGCGTTTCCATAATTTAACGTCGTTAAACTTTAAGTCGCGTATGCTTGTGAGCGAGCCCCAGGAAAAGGTCGATCTTCGGTCTCAGGCCGAAGAACTGGCTCAGATTGCGATGGAGTTGCAGCGCCGATTGTTTGCCCGGCTTTCTCAAGAGATCAGCCTGGGTAACGTCTCCTTTCCGCAATTCTTCCTTTTGACCTACTTAGACAGGCGTGCGCCTATCACCATGTCGGATATTGCGGCCAGAATGGGGCATACCACTGCCGCCGCCACCGGCTTAGTCGATCGATTGGAGAGACTTGGGTTTGTTGCTCGAGCCCATGCCGTGGACGATCGACGTAAAGTGATTGTCAGAATCACTCCAAAAGGGTCAAATCTTGTGTCCCGGATAAGGCAAGATATCGTCGATGCAATTGCGACGTTGCTACGGGACCAATTGACGCCTGAACAAGGGACGACCTGGGTAGAGGTCTACCGGAAGATTTCGAGCTTTTGCGAAAAGAAAATATCACACGAATGAGATCGAGTTTAATCGCCTTAATCGGAATTGTGTTGTTTGCAAATGCAGGGAGAGCAGGGGAAACAACGGGGGTCGGCGGCGGTTTTGGCCGGCACCCGATGACTATCGCCGAGGCTGTCGAGCTGGGCCTAAGGCAGAGCCCAACGGTCTTAAACCAAGTTCAGGAACTCAAACGGCTCTCGGGTTTGGTCTTCCAAGCCCAAGCCGCCTTGATTCCGCAGGTCACAGCTACGGGGCAGTATCAGCAGCTGGAACCAACGCTCGTTCAGAGCAGCTCGTCATCGGTCCCTTTTGATTTGCTGGCATTGCCCACGGGTCAACCATTGATCGTTCGCCCAAACGGACTCACCAATGCGGTGGGGATTCCGGTTAGCTCGTTCTTTGCTACGGCCGGAATCACCAACACCTGGAACATGAAGGTGACGATTTCCCAGTTGCTCTACGATGGTGGAGCAGCCGTCGCTAACCGGCGCGCAGCCAGAATCAATGAAGATGCTGCCTATTACACTTTGCGCGATACGGTTGACACGTTGGTCGAAAACATCAGGACGCAGTTCTATCAGATCATTCTCGACCGTGCGCTGGTGCAGGTGCAGGAAGAGTCGGTCAACTTGCTCAGGAGTCAGTTAGATGACCAGCAGAGCCGCTACGAGGCCGGAACCGTACCCCAGTTCAACGTCCTACAAGCCGAATCGCAGCTACAGAACCAGATTCCTCAGTTGATTTCGGCCCAGAACAACTATCGGATCTCACAGGTAACGCTAGCCAAAACACTAGGTATCCCGGCCGACCGGCAATATGCGACGGATGAGCCTCTCCCGGTTGTCGGCTCGCTCGATACCACACCGATCAAATATGATCTGTCAGAGGCGTTGGTGACAGCCCGGGCGAACCGGCCGTCGCTGAAGGCGCAGCGGTCAAATATTCTTGCGGCGGTCGAAAATGTCACCGTGGCTAGGGCCGGGTGGCAACCGACGCTAAACGCCAGTGCCGGACTCGAAATCGAGGAAAACCCTCTCAGCAATAACATGCGGAACACGGTCAATGGATGGTTCTTCGGTGTGAATGGCCAGTGGAATATCCTCGATGGCGGTACCACGTACGGTAAGTTTAAGGCAGCTAAGGCGCAATTAGAGGAAACCAAAGTCACCTTTGACGACGCAGTCCGTCAGGTTGAATTGGATGTGTCCACAGCGGTCGATAACCTTCGCCAATCGCAAGAAACCATTGTGGCGTCAAAGAAGGCAGTGGACGTTTCGCTCGAATCGCTCCGGTTAGCCAATGAACGACTCGCGGCCGGGACCGGTACTCAGTTAGATGTTCTAAACCAGCAGACTCAGCTTACCACGGCCCGGTCGAACTACTTCACGGCCGAATTTCAGTACATCTCAGCGGTTGCGCAGTATCAATTCGCCACTGCGACCGAGGTTAAATACAATGACCAGTTTAATGATGGATATC
>JAFAHI010000679.1 GCA_019237325.1 Verrucomicrobiota bacterium
ATCCGCCTGGAGAGAAACCATAGCTGACTTCCGAGCCGGTTAGCTCGCCATGGGAGTCGGATAAGCCTACATTTTTCGGGATCTCTCCGATCATTTGCTATTGTACGCTGCAGGATAATGTTGTAATATCGTAGAAGGTAGTGAGGCGATGTTTTGGCGGATTGTAGTATCGGTTGCGATCGTCGAAGTACTGCTGTGCGTGTTGCCAATTGAGCTAGCAGGAACGATTGCCTTACTCCGCATTTTGCTTTTCGGTAACTAACCCTTATTGCAGCGGCGCGGTTGGCCGTTTCGCCGCACAAGATTTCCGGATCGATCGAAGATCTGGTGCAACCTGTCCCTCCTCCCAGATGTGGACCTACAGGTCGCGCACCATGTGGAAATACGCTTCGCCTGCTAGCTCTCTTTGTTTGTTGACTCGGAACTGTAAGCGTTCGTACAGCCGCTTTGCGTCGGGATTGGTTACATCCACGAGGAGACCAACGCGCGTGCGGCCCAGTTGACGTCCCTGCTCGCACACCGCTTCGATCAATTGCCGCCCAATTCCTCGTCCTTGGTAATTGCGATTGACGCTGACGGTATCCAAATAGAACTCATCCGGTTCGGCTTCGGTTGGAATTGCATAGTCAAAAAGACCAGATTGCAGCTTGGCGGCTTTCTCCAAAGGTTCGTCCAGCCGCCTGGCCACTGCCCCATCATAGCTGATGGCGACACCGAGTATCCGCCGGTCCCCGACCGCGCTTTCCAGTTCCTCTATTACCAGGGCGTTTTGGTGACTGACACGGTTGCCTTCCTCTTGAAAAAAACCCTCAAGAATCGACATCGCCTCGGCCAGAACTTTCGTTCCAGTCAGGACAAAGGCGATTGAGCCGATCGCTTCAAAAATCAAAGGAACGGCATCCGGCGCATCGTCTGAGGTAGCCGGTCGAATCATTTACGAGCGTAGTCCAGGCACAGCCGTTGTCCACCGTTCACCGTTTGGCGTTCACGCCTTGCAGATCGCGTTCTCGCTCCTCAGCTCCCCGCCTCCTTGACCGAGCGGACGACCTGGGGCGACTTGGACGGCTCACCGAACTTTTTCTGCAGTTTGTCAGCCAGCTCTTTCACGAACATTTTGCCGTCCGCCGATTGCGTTTGAGTGCCAACGACAATCGACGACAACCGGCTTTTCAAGCCGGCTCGCGTGGGAAACATGACGACGGCAATGACGTCTCCTCGCTTCACCTGGACATTGTTCAGAACCGTGTCTGGAGGCAAGTTTTTAGCAGGAGGACTGACTACCGATACCCCTTTCATTTTGCCAACAACTGAAACGACAGCGCTGGAGGGGACATTTTGATTATGACGAAGATAGACATGGCTTTCCCAACCTACGCCGCCGCAGCTCGATAAGAATCCCGACAGGATAAAAAGTGGAATCAACCGTCTCGCCCGGAGAACGGTTCGCACAAAAGAACTGTTCATTTATAGATAGCGTCACCAAAAAACCCGCCCTCGGCTTTCGGAGGGTCCCTATCGCGCGATGGTACCGGGATGGGCGCTCGTTGGCAATATCGGCCTTCGCCTCTCCGGATAGGCGTACAGGACTCCGGGAGGGATCGCGTCCTCGCGATCTGTTGTCCGCGGTGCCGAGCGTGTTACTGAACCGATGCGTTACCGAATCGGTCTCGTTTCACAACCGTATCCCGAGCACCTGCGCTTCCGCGAATAACGGATCACGGGGACGCGATCCCTCCCGTGGCGTCGCTTTCAACCGCGCGCCACTAGGCGCCCTTTCAACATGGTCACGGCGCGTCCCTGCAAAATGGTCCGATTGCCCTGGACCGACAGCCGCAGCTCCCCGCCCCGCTCGGAGCATTGGAACGCGTGGAGCTCGTTCCTGCCTAGCTTCTTCGCCCAGTAAGGCGCGAGCACGCAATGCGCTGAACCCGTGACCGGGTCTTCATTGATCCCTGCATCCGGAGCAAAGAATCGGGAAAAGAAATCGTATTCGTCCCCGGCTTCCGCCTGACAGGTCACAATGACGCGGCCGCAACCGCTTTGAACCAGGAGACCGAAATCCGGCTGGATCCCCAGTAACACTTTCTTGTTAGCAACCTCTACCAGCAATCCGGAATCGTACTTGGCAACGAACGCCGCCTCAGCACCTAAACCTTGACGGAGTTCCGGAGGACAAACCGATTCCGTGACCGATTTAGAAGGAAAATTCAGGGCGATCCAACCCTCTTCCTTTTGTTCGGCGGTTAATCTCCCGCTCAAGGTCTCGAACTGGAGCGGCGTCGCGGATGCTTGTCCTTCCCCCCACAACACATGCGCCGAAGCCAACGTGGCGTGTCCGCACAGCTTCACCTCCACCTTTGGCGTAAACCAGCGGAGACGATAAACATTCTCACCCTCAGACAGCAGGAATGCCGTCTCGGAAAGGTTCATTTCTTTAGCAACCGATTGCATCCATTCGGCAGACTCTGCCTGTTTCAGAACACAAACTGCCGCCGGATTTCCGGCAAACGGAACGCTGGTAAACGCGTCGACAACAGTAATCGGTTGAACGTCCATAAGCGTTTACAGCATTGAGTTCCGCTGCTTCAAAAGCAAGCTGCGGGCGGCGGAGAAGCGCTACAGTTGGGACGATAAACGTCGGCCGTCTGTCCGCGTATTCGCCGGCAGAATGACAACAGAAGGGAATAGCCGCAAAAGAGCGCAAAGAACGCAAAAAAGTCACTCAATAAAACACCAGGGATAAAAATTCGAAGAACTGCAAATGCGCAGGACTAGACATGAGTTAGGAGTCGATTGTCCACGACTCCCATCTCCTCGATTTTTTTTGCGTTCTTTGCGCTCTTTTGCGGCTATTTTCCGGCCAATTTCACAACCATGCCCTACTTAACCCTGAAAGTCGTTCATCTGGTTGCTTTGGCCCTGACCTTTATGGGCTTAGCTGGAGCTCTTGCTTCGAATGCCGTTTCCCCTGGGCCTTCGCTTACCCGTCGCGTCTTTGCCATCTCGCATGGCCTAGGATTAGTGCTGCTCTTGATTAGCGGCTTCTTCCTCTTAATTCAGCTTGGGATCGGCAAGAATTTACCTGGCTGGGTCTGGGGCAAGGTCATCATCTGGTTGCTAGCCGGTGCTTCAGCCACTTTGGTCCGCCGTTTCGCTCGGTTTCAGGTTCCGATGCTGGTGTACCTGGCCGTGTTGGTGGGGCTCGGAGCTTGGCTGGCGTTGTATAAGCCGTTTTAGCGCCGCGCGCGGAGCAGAATAGCAAATAGCAAATTCGCAGAGCGCTCCGACGGAGTCCCTAGAACTTGGAACGCCCCCGTATGGGTGGCCGCCGATACTCGCTTTGCTGGTCTTCCGAGGACGCGGCAGCGTGATAGCCGCTCGCGCGTCGCCTTATTTGCTATCTGCTATTTGCTATCCGCAAAGCGGTAGGCCGCCCGGACACTCGCCGGGGCGACCCCTGTTTTCCTCCGCGAAGAAAAGGAGAATTGTTTGAGTGAGCAACCCCCACTTTTCAGAAACTCTAACCCGCTGCTTACTAATGAATCTCGAGCCTCGGGTTTCAAAACGGTTCACAGTTCGCAGTTCGCAGTTCGCTGTTCACGGTTGGCTTCGCTGCAGCGCGCAACGCTAACGACGACGCCAACTACCAACCGCTAACGAAAACAGCGAACTGTGAATTGTGAACGGCGAACAGAAACGAACAGGGCCGCTCGGGCGGTTCTAACCCGAGCGGCCTGCGTTTCCCGTTTGGCTACGTTGTTTGCGGGTCATCCCCGCACTGGCTCGCTATGTTCGAAGGGACCTCCGCACCGAGTGGATTGGAGGCGATCCCGTTCCGTACTAATGATTTTTGCGAACGTGGTTTCAGAGATCCCTGCGAAGCCCCGAATTTATTTTCTCTAGGCCCGCTTCTCGGCCGATGCCCCGCGCCGACAGACCGATTGTATTATGCTTCCCGCTGAGCCAGGAATTGGGCTAAAGCATCCGCAATGATGGGTCGAGCAGGAGATTCGTAAAAAAGGAAAGCCGGAGATGTGTTCACCTCGAAGCAATAATACTCTCCGGACGGAGTCTCTTTCAGATCGATTCCGGACAGCGCCAGCCCGAGCTCTTTCGTAAGTCTGATACAATTGGCTGAGATGTCTTCGGGAAGTACCGCGGGAACCATGCTTAGACTGTAACCTTCCTCGCCAGCATACCGGTAGTCGACCGCCTCACACTGAATCCGGACCGCAAACCATTGTTCGCCGATGACGTGCACCCTGATGTTCTCACCAGCAATATACTCCTGAAACTGCGCTGGACAGTTTTCTAGAAGCTCCAAGCGTCCAAAATCGTCTTTTGTCATTGGGTGCACCGTCGAACGGACGCCGCCGATCGATTTAAAGATTACTTTTTCGCCGCATTCAACGAAGAAGCTGGCAACTGCTTCTGGATCATTGGTCACAAGCGTCTCGGGGATCTTGAAACCAAACCGACGAATCAATAAGGCCTGGTAAGGTTTGCTACGATTAGAGTACGTCGCGACGGGCCGGTTCAGGACGTTGCACGGAAGATTATTCAGAACCGCTGCCAGCCGAGCGTCGGTCTCAGGGTAAGCTTGCCCTTTGCCGTCCGCTTTCTCTCCCTCTTCTTCGGATTCATGCAGCTCGACGTTTCGAAAATAGACACCGCTAAGCTCGTCAAACTCGATTCGCCAATCATGAGTGGATATCGATCCGCAAGGCCGACCGGCGATCCAGGTCAAATCTAGATCGGCGCCGCGAGGAAATCCGCCGAGATCCAATCGGCGATAATCGATTTTAAGTAAATCGAGCCGAGAGCAAAGAAATGCCGTCACCGGCTCGTATGGATGGCCACAAACTAAAACCATGAGTCGGTTGCGTCACGGGTCGGGCCTGCACTCTTTGAGTTGGTCAGGAAATCGATTAACTCGACTATGATTTCCCGACGGCTTGATAAGCCGAATTCGTGATACTTTGGAAAAGGTTCTACCGCTGCGACCTGCGGTTTGCCCATCGAATCGGTTATCCGGAACTCGAGATAACTGAGACCAAGCGATTCGGCGAACCCAACAAGAGAATCATTGATGCGGTCCAATCTGCCGGGTGCACCTTGATCCCACACGGCTCTCGAACCGATCACCGCAACCGGATATGAAGGCACGGCCTGCTCCGAGCCCGTGGACAGCAGTTCGAGATCGAACCGCTCAATGCGCCCGCGCCAAAACTCTAATGATTCCACGGGCTCAAACCATAGTTCGGGAGGGTACCGATTAATAACCGGGCATGGCAACCCCCAAGTCCAACCCAAAAGAGCTGCCTCTTTCTCTGCATGGACATAAGTGGCTTCGTCCAGCGCCCAACCCTCCTTCTGGGCGAACGGGCTCTTTCGCACAAAGACCGCCGAAATCTCTGCTTCGAAACTCGCGCCGCCGGTCTCTAAGCGGAAGTTAGTAGACCATCTGTCAGTACCTAGCCGCCAGGAAATCTTCGCCGGACTACAATATAGGTCTTGGATCGCTCGCACTGAATGCCCGCGCTCCGTCAGCCCTTTCCGCAAGTCGAGGCACAAAGGATCGCCAGTGCAGTTGACTAAGAGAACCAAGGTAGCTATTCGCCGAGACCCTTACCGAATACAAAGTTGACACCTGTTCCTTGCCCAGGGTTAGTCGGCGTCGCTGTGAATCGAAAGAATCTTAGCAGGATCAAAATATATTTCGGCCTGAGCGGGGCAACCGGGCTCGTGAGATGAGAATTTGCTCCCGCATCCTCTTCAACATCGTTCTCGATAGCGCCCAAGATCTCATACGACTTCGACTGACCGGACGAATGATTAGTCATCGTAAATGTCGCTTGATCCAGCAATTCGGCAATGTCGATAAGGCTTAGTTCATCAAATGTGCTACTAAAATCGTGGCCGCTATGTGACGCCTTAGGCTTGCTTGGCAATTTGCCGCTCAGCACATAAGAATCACCCTCTATTTTGGTCCCGTTGAGGTAGGTATCGATCTGGAATGTGAAATGGTCTAAGAGCTCGATGACGTCCTTGAGAGAAAGCTTCTCTAGCGGCATCGACAAACGAGGATCGTCCTCGGTTTTCTGACCAGTGATTCCGTATATCGAAGCCGAGATTGGCCTATGCGTGACTCGGTCAGTGCATATCTTATTTACTATCGGATAGGCGTTTGGGAGGAACTTAGTAGCGAGATCTTCAAGATATCGTTTACCGAGCGGAAGATTTCCGCCCTGACCCTTTTTGGGTTTTGTAAAGGATTTGCCGGGCATGATGGTTGGTTTTCTAGGATTATATAAACGAAATCCCGGCAAAAATTTCAACGCTCCTGCCCAGTTTCACTTGTTTTCTGTGTCTCTGTGGTGAATCCAGGTCAGCGCCGGCTCTCAGTGAGGGAAGCTCCTCTCTATCTCGGCAATACGAGCCCGGGTTTCAGCGTCTTTCTTGTCAAAGCTGGCCATCAATTCCTGGAAACTGCTGTCTTGCTTAAAGACATCCAGGGAAGGATCGTCCCGCAAAAGATTGACTGCATTCGGTAACACGCTGATTGATTTCGGAAAAAGCTTACGCAAGAGCTCGTTCGCTTCATCTCTAAGCCCTAGAATCCGGTCGCTGACAGCGAGGTAGTATATCGCGTCCCGGTCCGTCGGGTGTATGCTGAGAAGCGATTTAGCTTGAGCCTGCAATTTCGTTGCCTCAGCGCTAGCCCTGGTCGCGTCGCCCGACAAGTGATAGGCCAAAGCCGAGTGAAACTGGGCCCAGGCATCAGTGTTCGCCTTCGCCTGTGTAACCTGAATTACAAATGGCCAATCACTCAACCGTTCCGCACATTCGACCCGCAAATCGAGAGCGGATGGATTATAAGCGACGGCATCAGGAGGGAGATCTTTCAGCTCGTTAAACGCCTTTTGATAGTCGCGCCGTTGGGCCAGCAGCTCACATTCTAACATCTTCCGCCGATCCGGATCGCTTTCGAGCTGAAGGGTTTTTTGCATCCATTTTTCGCGCAAGTCGTTCTCACCTATGACCGCGCAGATATAAGCCAAGAGATACGCCTTCCGCGGATCATTTGGATCGAGAGAATACGACTTTCGCAGCATGGAATAGGCTTCGAAGTCTACCGATGAGCCTAGCCTTTGGCTGGCGGCCCTGAAATTAACCTCCGCATCGTTCGGAGCGAGCCGAAGCGCCTTGTTAATCGCTTCTCCAGCCTGATCGAATAAGCTTTTCCAAACGTAAGCTCGGGAAAGGACGACGTAGGCACGAGCCTGCGCCGGATCTATGGAAACGGCACGGTTGCCAAGGTCGATCGCTGAATCTACCCAGAACGCCTCCTCCCCAAAGCGGACATTCCGATCGATGTAGGCGTTAGCAAGACCCACATAGGCCAGCGAAAATTTAGGATCTAACTCTAAAGCCTGCCGGTAAAGCTCTACGGCTTTTTCGTTATCGTCCTTGTGGCGAAGGAGGTAGTAGGCCCGCCCCTGGAGAAAAAGATCGTACGCTGTGACGTTGTCCGTCGGTTTCTGCTGAATCTCGTCACGTTCGTTTGGGCTGAGGCGCACTTGGAGAGCTGAAGCCAGGTTTTCAGCGACATCTGTTTGAATAGCGAACAGGTCTCTCATTTCTCGGTTATAGGCGGCCCCCCAAAGGCGTTTGCCGGTCCGAGCATCGTATAGAACAGCGATAATTTTAATCTCTTGGTCCAACCGCTGCACACTGCTCTCCAGCACCGTTTGTACGTTCAATTCGCGGCCGATCTCATGCAGCGATTTCCTTGGTACTCCCGGTGCGGCCTTATATCCAAGGACCGAGTCGCGGGAGATAACCCGGAGGTCCGCAATCTTCGAAAGCTGAAAGATAACCTCGGTCGTAAGTCCATCGCTAAGATAATCGTTTTGCTTGTCTCCACCCACGTTATCAAATGGCAAAACCGCCACGGACTTCTCCCCTCCCCCTGCAGCAGGCATGCCGGGATGAAAGAAAAAGTACGCTCCTAGCACGCCGGCCAACACCAAGGCCACACCGCCGCCGATGAGGTAACTTTTTCCCAAGAGATGCCTTTTCCGCCGGGTTGCTGGAACCGGCACGCTCGTTTGCGCCACTCTGTGTCCCGCAAGGCTCCGCTGGGTCGCACGCACTATCGCCAAGAGATCTTCCGGAGTTTGCGGCCGGTCTTTCGGGTCTTTCTCAAGCAAATGGGTTAGCAACGCCACCATCGGTTGCGGGAAGTATTTCAGTTTGCTGATTGGTAACGGCGCTTGGAGATGTTGGGCCGCTACCTCCGATGGCGTACCGATAAACGGCGCGGATTTGGTCAACATCTGCCATAAGGTGACGCCGACCGAGTAGAGATCCGATCTTATATCGACCGGTCCGCAGCTGATCTGCTCGGGACTCGCGTATCGCGGGGTACCCAAGAAAATTCCAGGTTCGGAGGCGGAAGATTCCTCTATGTCGCCAGTGGCGAACTTTACTAACCCGAAATCGATCACTTTGGCGGTTAGTTGGCCGTGGCTGTCTCGGGTCAGGATGATATTGGCGGGTTTGATGTCCCGGTGTACCAGCCCAGCTTCATGAGCGGCCGCCAGCGCAGAAGCGATTTGGGCCGTGATCTCCAGCGCTAATTTCGCGTCCAGTGGTCCGTGTTGGGCGATAAAAGCTTCAAGGGTTTGCCCCTCGATTAATTCCATCGCATAGAAATAGGAAGCTTCGGTGGAACCGAGATAGTAGATCGATGCGACGAAGGGATGGCGCAGCGACGCGGCGGCGCGCGCTTCCCGCAAGAAGCGGTTCTTAAGCGATTCGTTATGAAGCAGCCGGCTCGAAATCACTTTTAATGCTACCGGGCGTCGCAAGGTGGTGTCGGACGCTTTGTAAGTAATCCCCATGGCTCCCCGGCCGAGCTCAACTGGTTTGCCATCGGAGTCGATCTCAACTTCGAAATGGGCATATCGCCGTTGGAAATGTTCGGCGACTAACAGGCTTAGATCAGCTGCTTCATCTGAAAACGAATCCATTGAGCTGCCGCTGGCCTGGCGGAGCATTTCTGCGCCCGGCGGCAGAGGTTGGTTCGGCGGTAACCCTTCAGTGGCGCCAGAGGCTTCCGCCTCTGCTTCGCTACGGCGCGACAAGTCCGCATCTCCCGCCGGGGGACCTTGGCTCGGTGACTCGCCCTTCACTTCGCTTTGGCGCGACGAATCCGCCTCCGCTTCGCTACGGCGCGGCGAACCAGATTCGGGATTTGGCGGTGTCTGGTTTTCTGGGTCGTCGGGTTTCCGCTCGCTACCGGCGCTCATTTCAATCGCCGTCCTTCGGTCACCAGAAGCGCCTGGTACAACGCATGGATCTCCGCGTCGATGTCCCCAGGATCAACCAATGTCTGAGCTACTTCATCGCGCAGAAGGGCCGAGTATCGTTTACGCATTCGGAACACCAGGGTCTTAACTCCGGCGACGGTCAGCCCCAGCTCGGCCGCAACCTCATCATAGCCTTCGCTGAGATTTGTTCCGGTTAGATCAAGATAGCCGCGTAGCCGGTCGAATTGGGCGGTCTTACCCACTTGCCGATATTCTTCGCTGAGCCGGACCATGGCTCGCTCCAGTAGCAGCTGTGCCCATTGAGCATCGAAAAAGACCTCCGCCGTCACGTTATCCTTCGGTTCGATCTGGTCGCGTTCATTCGCTTCCTGCGCATCAAGCGCCACTAACGGATTTCCTCCACCCCGTTTCGCTGCCCCGGCTCGGTGGCGCACCGCCGAGATATGGTTCTGAAATGAAGCCAGCAAGAATGATCGGAACCGGCCGCGGTTCGGATCAGCGTGCTTTAAGCTGACCTTATCCAGAAGGTGCAAAAAGAAACTCTGGGTCAGGTCCTGGGCGTCTTCATCGCTAAAACCTCTGTAACGAGCGAAATGGTATAGGGGATACCAATACCGGGAACAGAATTCGGACAAAGACTCCTCATGGAATGGTGACGTGACGTCACCAGAACGAAGCACTAGGTCCCAGCGAGTGGTATGGAACTGCATCCCTGCCTGCTGTTCCTTACTTTGCCTGGTATTCACCGCGTGTACCTCTCTAAATCTTTTAAGCCGAAAGCCTTCCAGGGGACAATGAATTTTGTTGGGAAACTGGCGAGCCGCGGTATGGGCAGGTCAGCCGCAATGCGGCGGCTCATGATAGCCTAGGGCCTAGCCCTAGGCTATCCAGTAATATTTGGTCTGGCGCGGAAGGCGCGAAAGAAATGGCTGGCCGCCTCTTCGATTCGCAATCCTGGCGTAAACGAAAAGCATACATATTCGTGAGACGCGCTTTCCGCGCGAGATTGCTGAATAACCGGATTCCTAGGCCTACGCACGGCAGGCGCCGGACTATCATGAGTCGCCATTTCGCGGACGCCCGGTCCTCCGATCTGGCGGAACCGTCCTTTTATCTCTCACTTTTCACCTCCCTAGCCCCTGGATTCTAGCTCCTGGCTCCTCCTAGATATTCCATCACTGCATCAACCCCGCCCTTCTTAAAAGGAACCCTGAATTCGGCCAGGCTCATCTCGACCCCGCACAGCGTTCCGCATAGCATGAGATCATTGAAATCGCCAAGATGACCGATTCGAAATGCGCGGCCCTTGAGTTTTCCGAGACCGGACCCCAGGGACAAATTGAATTTCTCGAGGACAACGTTCCGAAACGCGGCTTCATCAAAACCGCTCGGTAAAAAGATGGCAGTCAAAGAACCGCTATATTCGTGCGGATCGGCGCACACCAATTCGAGTCCCCAAGCGTTGACGGCCGCACGAGTTGCTTCAGCGTGCCTCTGATGCCGCTTAAATACTGCATCCAGGCCCTCCTCCTCCACCAACATGGAGATGGCTTCACGCAACCCGAATAACAGATTCGTTGCCGGCGTATATGGGAAAAAGCCCTGCTTGTTCGGTTCGACCATTTCTGTCCAGGACCAAAACGAACGCGGTAGCCGGGCGGTACGAGACGCCTCGAGCGCTTTTTGGCTAACGGCGTTAAAGCCGAGGCCTGGCGGCAACATCAAACCTTTTTGGGAGCCGCCAATAGCAACATCGACGCCCCATTCGTCATGTCGATAGTCGATGCTCCCAAGTGAGGAGATAGTATCGACCATCAGTAAGGCCGGGTGACCTGCACGATCCATGGATTGTCGGACCTCCGCGATCCGGCTGGTGACCCCGGTCGAGGTTTCGTTATGGACGCACATGACCGCCTTGATTTCTTTGCGAGCATCGTCGCGCAGCCTGGCTTCAACGGCTTCGGGTGGCACGCCGTGTCGCCAATCCCCAGGGACAAAGTCAACGATGATACCGAAGTTTAGCGCCAGCTTTTGCCAGAGGGTGCCGAAATGCCCAGTCTCGAACATCAATACCCGATCACCGGGTGAGAGCGTGTTTACAATCGCGGCTTCCCAGGCGCCGGTTCCGCTGGATGGAAAGATGAACACTTGGCCCTGAGATGTCTGGAAGACTCTTTTCATGCCCTCTAAACAGTCATGACCAAGCTGGGAAAACTCCTGACTGCGGTGATCGATGGTGGGACGATCAATCGCGCGGAGCACCCGATCGGGCACATTGGTCGGACCAGGGATTTGGAGAAAGTGTCTGCCAGGGAAGCGGGAGTAGGGTTCGCGGTTCACGGTTCGCAGCTCGCGGTTGGTGGTGGCTTGTTCGGCGGTTGTAGCGGATTAGTTGGGGTGGCTCAGATGGGACTTATGGGACCAATGGGACTAATGGGGACCATATGACAAGTCTTCTCAATGGGAAACCGGCAAGCTGCAGTAGAAGCTGGAGCTCAACTGCCAACGGCGAACCGTGAACTGTGAACTGCGAAACCTACTCCGGTATTGGCGGATAGCTGGCTCGGAATCGTTCGTAGGCATCTTCATCCGAGATCATGCCTTCGATCGCGGCGAAAACCGGTTCGGGGCGGTAAATACCGCTCAACAGGACGGTATCTTCAATGGCGCTACGGAGAAGAAACGTTGGGCGCTGATTTACGGGTAACAGACTGAATTCGGCGGTGCTGGCTTTTATGGCATCCGCGATCGTCTGATCGTTGACCGCGTGTTCCAGTTCAGATTGGCTGATGCCACTTGCTTTTGCGGCAAGTTCAAGCGCGACCTCGAGACGAAGAATCGGTTTACCTTCTATTAATCCTTCGGTCTTGAGGATTTCTCTCACCGCGTCGCCGTGACCGAGAGCTTCGGCCGCCTGGATTACGGCATTCGGCACCCAGGTGGCCTGGCCTGACTTCTCGATCCAGTTATGATTGAACCGCCGCCCGGTAACGAAATCGCACCGGTCGTAGTACCATTTCTCCTGTTCGAGGCCGGCCGCCATCGGTTTGCCGTCATTAATCAAAGCGATCTTTCGAACGATCGGTACTCGAGAGCGGTAGCGCTTGTTGATGGCGACGAGGACTTCGTCGCCCATGGCGCACCACATTGAACAAACATCGTAGTAGTAGGTGAGGTTCATTGTTTGCAGTGAGCAGTGAGCAGTGAGCAGTGAGTAGGGGTGCGCTAGGGGGTGGCGGGAATGGGACCAATGAGACTCATGGGACTTATGGGATCGGAGGGTGGCGAGCAACTGCAAACCGCTAACTGCTCACCGCTAACCTTTAACAGCGTCAGGAAAGCGACCAGCCCATGGTTGCCACGCCTCATATTGGTGCGCCAGAGCGCACAACAATCCGTTCTGTCCTGAACTGCAAACGGCGAACGGTGAATGGCGAACCGTGAACGGTGAACCTCTCACGCTTCCTCCGTGTCGTGGATTCGACTGTAGTCAACTGCGAACCGACCCTCGCCTTGTTCGGTATAGATCTCGACGAATCGCCGATTCCAAAGAATCTCATCGTTAGTGTAATCGACCGCGCTTTGAATTGGAGCCGGAATCACCGTGTCGACACAGACGACGGAAGCCATAATTCGGGTATCACTCTTTTTCAGATCCTCGGCGGTTAACCCATACAATGGGCTGGTTTCATCGATTCGATGGCGGATGGTCAGTGCGGCCGGAAACGCGATTAGCCGATCGAAGTCGAGCTTTAACTGATGAAACCGCCGAACATCCGGATCTTCTTTCGTCGCCTCAGTTCGGATCAGCATCAATCGAAATTCGGCTTCCACCATTGCGTGATGCCGCAGGTTGGCCACGCGCAACATCAAATTGGGTATGCCGTCGAACGGCCCTATGATCATAGACTTACTGAAAAGGATCTTGGCGGTGGGACGCGAAAATCTGACAAAAATCAAGCCGGTCACGACGGCCATGCCGAACATACCGACCATGATCTCCAGCGTGGCGATCAAATGACCGTATAAGCTGTCCGGATACATATGGCCGTAGCCGACCGTGGCCAAGGTCTCAACACTGAAGAAAAAAGCGTCGAGAAAGGAGCCGGGAGGTAACTCGGCAATGCTTTTTCCACCCGCCCAATAAAAGGCTGCAAAGAAGACGTTGATGAGCACGTAGATGCCTAAGATCAGCCCCGCGAATTGAGGCCAAGTTAACGTGAGGATCGAATGATAAGCATCTCGCCAGTCATATTTCTCCGCATTCAGTTTCAGAAATTCGAGATGGCCGGCTTTAACTGAGATCGGGGCAGTACGCAGTTTTTTCATGGCAGTGCAGGGAATGTTCTGTGGGAACTAAAACCGTAGCCAGGCAGCTAAGACCTGGAAACCGAAAATGAGGGTCTTTGTCGAGAGGGTAAAGTCAGACGACGACGCGTCTGAATTGGTCGTCAGCCCGGACCAGCTCCGTAGGAGCGAAATCTTTATAGCAATATCGGCCTCCACCTACCGCTGCAGCTCCGTAGGAGCGACATCTTCGGGAGCAGATCGACGCACCGGTTGGCAGTGCATTGCGAACATCAGTGACGCTTTCCTTTGATACGGATCAGATGTCACTCCTACGGAGTTCCCGGCGATTTTTCTCCGTGTCGTTTCCTATAAAGATTTCGCTCCTACGGAGCTGTTTAGCGGCCTTCATCCAATCGGGAGTCATCACCAGCCCGGGATTGATCGTGTTCACGCTGGTTGGCGAGCCAGACTCCGTTCGGGACGGCTCACCGACAGATTTAACCTAGCTAACCTCAAATGAGCAGGAACTATCTAACCCTTTCGTATGCCTTGCGACTCACATCATACTGCCGTAGGTTTGGGGTACAAAATTGGCTTCGATTTATCTTAGTTTTCTTCGCAAGTGTGGGTTGATACTAGCAAACGGGATCGGTAGTATTATCTGTCTGGGAACTGCCAGCGTGGTCGCAGGTCTCTTGTACGGGGAAACGAGTACGCCCCGCGCGTTCTTTCTGCTTTTTCTCATCCTGACGTTTCTGTTCGGCGGCTTTTATCTGTTCATCCGTTGTCTGAAGATAATCTCGCCAAACCGACGTATCCGGAGCTATCCCATCAAACGGTTATAAGTTGTAGGTTTTGAGTTTTAGGTTTTAGGTCGCCTAACGGCGAAATCGTCCAGAAAAGCTGACCGCGGGATCGATCGCAGAAGATTCGGCGCAAACCTAAAACGTAAAACATAAAACCTAAAACTTTTAACTTTCTATCGCTGGAGGCAGTAGCGGACGCTATTGCCGGATGGGACCTTGAAGGTGAGAAGTGAGACGTGAGAAGTGAGAGGCCTGCCTGAGCCCGGTGAAAGGTGATCGGTGATTGGTGATTGGTGATTGGTGGACCGCAGCTGCCGCCTTGGCTAATCAGGCCTTGATTCATGAGCCGATGCCCAGCTCCGTAGGAGCGAAACCTTTATAGCCCCAGCCAGGTATACGCGGACAGCTCCGTTAGGAGCGGCATCTACGAGCGGGCGGCTCCGGTCAAATTACGTTCCAAGCTAGATGTCGCTCCTACGGAACTGACCCGTTTTTTGCGGCGCCAGCTATAAAGATTTCGCTCCTACGGAGCTGAGCATTGCGTTGCTGAGTCAGAGCCGGGGATGATCTGGCGCTTTACAATCCCGCGCTTACGCAACTAGACCTCTGCGTCTGACCGCTCATTTCCTCATTTCCTTGGACTCCTCGCTAGGCTATTCTAAAAACCCGCGCACCTACCCCTTCTCACCTCTCACTTCTTACTTCTCACTCCAAGAGTATGTACGTTGAACGATTCTTTGTTTCTGGACTGGCGCATGCGTCTTACATCGTGACATCGGACGGCGAAGCGATGGTCATTGATCCCGAACGGAGGGTGGATGGCTACTTGGATTATCTGGCTAAGAACAAGTTGTCCCTGAAAGAAATTTTTCTGACGCATCCGCATGCGGATTTCGTGGCCGGTCATGCCGAATTGGCCGCACGAACGGGCGCACCAATTTTTATCTCCGATCAGGCTCCAGCCACCTTTGCGCACCAAGATCTCAAGGAAGGTGACCGTTTCAAGGTAGGGTCGCTTGAGATAACAGTTTTGCACACGCCCGGTCACTCACCGGACAGCATCTGTCTGTGCGTCTACCAAAATCGAGGCCCGGTCGCAGTGTTCTCCGGCGATACGCTTTTTGCAGGCGATGTTGGCCGACCTGATCTACGGGATCGCGAACTTCCGGCTACCGATCTGGCCACTCGGCTTTACGACTCGCTCTTCAACAAACTTCTAAAACTTCCTCCGGAAACGAAAGTTTATCCCGCGCACGGTGCGGGGTCACTGTGCGGCCGCCAGATTTCTTCGGCGCCGTTCACCACCATCGGTCAGGAGATGGCAACGAACTGGGCTCTGCAATTGACCAACCAGCAGCAATTTGTCGACGCCATGGTGAGCAACTTGCCGGATCGCCCAGTTTATTTCGGCCGTTCCGTGACCATTAATCTGCGCGGCGCCCCACGCTTTTCCGAGCTCCCCGAAATCGAGCGCCTGGAAATCTCCGAGTTCGATGCGCTGAGACAAGAGGGTGGGACCGTCTTGGATTTGCGGGCTCCGGCTCTGTTTGGTGATGCCCATATTGCAGGTAGTTTGAACATTGGGATTGCTAGTCCATCGTTCGCAGTTTGGTGCGGGTTTTTTGTTAACCCCGACCTGCCGATCCTTTTAGTAGCTGACTATGAATCGGAGGTAGAACACGCCCGTCTGGAATTGGCCCGGATCGGGTTTGACCAGATCCTGGGTTTTATTCCGGCGGATGATTTAGGTGAAACCCTGCAAATCACTCAGATCGGAGCTCGCGATTTTGTTGAATTGTTGGAAAGCGGACAACGCCCCACCGTTCTGGATGTCAGGTCTGTGCCGGAATGGACCCAGGATCATTTGGAGGGCGCAGTGAATATCCCATTGCCGCGACTTGCGCAACGGACAGGTAGTTTTCCTCGTAACGCGCCTCTGACCATTTTATGCGGGAGCGGTTACCGTAGCTCCATCGCGGCGAGCTTTCTTGAAGCCGAAGGGTTCGAACGCCTGAGTAACGTCATGGGCGGCATGCACGCGGTTCGCCACGCCACGCGTCCTCGGCTGGTATCCCTCGAACGCGCCGAGACGGCGTTAACATGGGAAATCTAAGCTGCGCCCGCCTACCCTAACCCAATGCGCTCTTCAATAGCCCTGGCACCGCTTCAAACGGAGCGAACGGTAAATTGTAACGTTCTTTTAATTCCTCCGGGCCAGTAAAGGTCACATGCACTTGACCGGCTTCTTCCCAAACCAAGGCTTTCAACGGCAGATCCAGAGCCAGACCTGGGTATTGTACCATCAACGGTGTCCCCGCCTTAGGATTCCCGAACAGGAGGAGGATGGTGGGCCGCAGTTCTAAGCCAACAGCAGCAGCCTCCGCCGCTTGATCGATCCGGGCAAAAATCTTCATTCCTTTACCGGAAAGAAACGATTCCAATAAATCCGCCGTTTCTTGTGCAGGGTGCGAACTAATGAAATCCATGACTCGGTGTGAGACGTGAGAAGTGATTAGTGAAAAGTGATAGGTAATCGGTTACCGCGCGCGGTACCTCTCACATCTCACTTCTCACCGATTTTTATTGTTCGCTATAGTTCCAGGTTAGACCGCCGTCGATGACGATGGTAGCACCGGTGATATAATCGGCGTCTGACGAGGCCAGAAAAGCCGCTACTCCAGCGACATCACTCACCTGTCCCAGACGGCCGAGCGGAATATTCTCGAGCAGCGCCTTCAATTTAACCGGGTCATTCAGAAGGGCGGTGTTAATCGGTGTCTCGATCGCGCCGGGGGCGATGTTATTGACCGTGATTCCGTAAGGCGCCAATTCGATCGAAAGGTTTCGCATCATCATTTTCATGCCGCCTTTGCTGGCACAATAAGAAGTGAAATGCGGAAACGGCAGATCTTCGTGTACCGAGCTGACGTTGATAATCTTACCCGGCTTTTTCACGGCCATGCGGTGCTGAACAAACGCTTGGCTGGCGAAGTAAGCGCCTTTCAAATTGATATTCAAAACCAGATCGTAGTCGTGCTCGGATGCTTCCCAGATCGAGGCATGCTTTTCCACGCCCGCGTTGTTGATGAGCACATCGACGGCGCCGCAGTAGTCGATGGCTTGCTTCATCATACCATGAATCTGGTCGACCGATGAGATGTCGGCTTCTACGGCTAAAGCCTTGCGTCCTCTCTTCTCAATTTGCGCAACTGTGTCATTCGCCGATTGCGGGTTCCCTACAAAGTCGATGACAATATTTGCGCCTTGGTCGGCTAGCCGATAAGCGATCCCTTGGCCAATACCCTGGCCTCCCCCTGTGATGAGCACCGTTTTACCTTCGAGTTTCATAAGCGTTTTTCGATTGAACTCTCTGAGATGCGAAAGCCTCTAATCGCTTACCGCGTTTTAGCAACCGAATTCACCACCGGGAGACAGAGGAGGCAGAGGATTTCACGACAACGACACAAAGAGCGCCAAGATTGGGAGACAAAAGTTGCCTTAAGCATGAGACCTAAATGTTGATGGTTAGCTTTCGAGCCGGAACTGGACTGCCGCAATTATACTTAAGGAGCAGATTGGTGGGACGAGGCCTCGCCCCACCAAGCTTTAGTCAATGCGCAGCCGCCGAGCTCCGCTGGCAATTGCTGACGGGACGTGATCCACTAAGAGAATCATGAAAAAGGATTTGTTTGATCTTACCGGCCAGGTGGGAGTGGTCATCGGGGCGACGGGAGTTCTCGGCGGAGCCATTAGCCAAGCCTTGGCCGCCGCCGGCGCCAGCGTTGCTGTGCTCGGGCGGAACACGCAGCACGGTCAAGCTCGAGTTGCAGCAATCCGAGAACAGGGCGGCACAGCCGATTTTTTTCCCGCGGACGCACTCGATCGAGATTCGCTACGGATCGCGAAAGAGAAAATCATCCAACAATGGCGGACACCTACAATCCTAGTGAATGCGGCCGGTGGAAACGATCCTAAGGTCACCGTTACCGGCGACCTGCCTTTCGAGAAGATTCCAACGGACGATTGGCGCACCAGTTTTGATCTGAACTTGACCGCGGGAGCTTTCCTGCCCTGTCAGGAGATCGGGTCCGCTATGAAAGACGCTGGTCAGGGCAGCATCATCAATATCGCTAGTATCGCTGCCCATGTCCCTTTGTCGCGGGTGGTGGCATACGCCGCCGCCAAGTCGGCTCTGCTCAACCTGACTCAATTCCTCGCCCGCGAGTGGGCCCCTTACGGAGTTCGGGTGAATTCCATCACGCCCGGGTTTTTCCCCGGCGAGCAAAATCGTCGCCTGCTTTTCAACGAGAATGGCGCCCCGACCGAAAGAGGTGGGGCTATCCTCAATCACACTCCGATGAAGCGATTTGGCCGGCCGGATGAATTGGCCGGAGCAGCCGTCTTTTTGGCTAGCCCAGCCGCTAGCAGCTTCGTGACGGGAATGGACTTACGAGTTGACGGCGGGTTCTTAGCTCAGACGCTGTGACGTTAGGCAAAACTTCGAGCCCGGGTTTTTTAACCCGGGCTGAGTCGTATGGTATTTGCCGAGCAGAGATCAAATCCGCCACACGATCCAGACGGATTCGCTGCAGCGGTTACCGATAATACCAGCGACCGCGATTCCAATAACGACCGCGCCAATACGGATGCGCGTAGTAGCGGTAGCCGTAAGGCCCCCAATAATAGCCTGCACCATAGTAGCCCGGACCGTACCAACCAGGACCCGGACCATAATAGGCGGGTACTGGAACCGGGACAGGTAAAGGAAAACCGATCCACCATCCGGCTTTTGCCGGCACCTGGGAGGCCAGGTTTACGGCGAATACAAGCGCTAAAACTAAAAACAATTTTTTCATAGCGTGCTCACGAGAAAAGACGAACAAGCGAGGACTTGGTTACTTGTAACCTTCCCCATTCCCACTCGTTGACGCCATCGGCGCCCTTGTCGACCGTACCGTATGCTTGACCTATTCGCGGCTTTCGATCGGGACCGTCTGGCAGCCCGCCTTAAGGCCTTGGCCCAAGCTCAAATCTTCATCGGCACGTCGTCATGGAAATATGAAGGCTGGCTGGGGATGCTTTATGACCGGGCTAACTACGAGAATCGTTCGCGGTTCTCAAAAACCCGGTTCGAACAGGAATGTCTGTACGAATACAGCCAATATTTCCCGAGTGTTTGTGTCGATGCCGGCTATTATCGATTTCCCGAAGAGCGTTATTTAGAAAAGCTCGTCGGTCAAGTCCCCAGCAGTTTTAAATTCACCTGGAAAGTCACCGATGAAATCACTCTTCGACGGTTTCCTAAGTTGCCGCGTTTTGGTGACAGGAAGGGTCAATTGAATCAAAATTTCCTGAATGCCGAGCTCTGCTACAACTCATTCCTTCGGCTGCTAGAGCCGTATCGCGAGCAAGTCGGATCTTTGGTGTTCGAGTTTGCTGAATTTCGCCCCGGCGATTTCAAGGGCGAAGACGATTTTCTGCTGCAGCTGGAGAACTTTCTTCAAGCTCTGCCACGGGGCTGGCCTTATTCGGTCGAAATCCGGACCGAAAAATTCTTTACCACTGGTTACTTGGAGGTGTTGGCCAAACATGGTGTTGCTCACGTTCTAAGCCAATGGTCCTACATGCCGGAAGTCAGCGAACAGCTTAAAGATCCCGGCATTTTCACCGCGGATTTTCGAGTGGCCCGGTTCCTTTTGCGACGTGGGAGACCGTACGAACGGGCAGTTCAGATCTTTAGCCCCTACGCCGAAACCCGCGAAGTAAACGAGGATGCGCGCAGCGCAGCTCGCCGCCTGATTTTTGATCTCCGGCCTGAAGAGGTGAAACCGCTCTTCTTATACGTGAACAACCGGCTTGAGGGCAACGCGCTGAATACCATATGGAGCGTTATACATGGTGATTAGGGCGGTGGGCTTCGGTCGCGAAAGTAAGCAGTAATCAGTAGGTCAGTAATCAGTACAGGATTCAGGAGCCAGGAGGGCGGATCGTATCGGCATGAGGCAAAGCATGAGCACTTTCGCGGGAAGAAGGCAGACTAAATGGTGATTTCTTGCTCGCCGGCGCGCTAGGCAGTAGTGGCGGAACCTCCTGGATCCTGGCTCCTGACTCCTACACTGATTACTCGCCGATTTGGCCCACGGTGTTGATCCGCAGATGGATGCTCTATTGCCGAAGGAGCTCTGCCAAGTGCCCTAGGGCTGCTGAATCTGTGGCGATTTGGGCGAGGATAGCATCTTGCTCTTTTTGGCTCCTGGCGTATGAGCCTTCCGCCAATAAACGTAGATGGTCGTCTAACTCGGGATCCAGGGCGATCCGGCCCGAGACCTCGCCGGGCATCCTGCCAAGGAAACCGAGTACGGCTCGAAACTGTTGTTCTTCTGTCATTCTGTAAAACTGGGTCGCTCCGCTCGGTCAGGTCGTTGCTGCATTGTTCATGTCAAAAAAATTGCCTGAACACAGCAGCGCACTAGCCAATGCGGTCACTAGAAAGGACGCTCGTCCGCGAGAACAGTTGCAGGAATTCGTCCTTGATCCACAAATGCCACCGCGGCTCATTGATCCTCCCGCGACACTTGATCTTGGAGATATGCGGCCAATCGCCTAAGTAGTTCCGGGCTACCGACGAGCTCTTCGAGCAGGTAATTTCGTTCTTCGGAGCTTAGCCCCCCACCCGCGAGCGCCCTCAAGCGTTCATCGGTCTCAGCCGGAAGATCCCCGGTCATACGGCCAAACACGTCCGCAGAGGTGTCATCCGAAAAATGGAGAAGCGCGCGAAATTGATCACCGTCCAGCAACGTACGAATTGCTTTCATTCAATTTTTCCTTGGGAAACAACAATTTGCTCCCTAAGAAGGAGTGCTGGTTACGCGCTGATTGCAGGAAATTTGCAGGAGCTAGGAGGATGCGGCCAGTCGGTGTCTCGTCCTCGTACTCGTCGTCGTCCTCGTCCTCGTCCTCGAAGCGCTTGTCCCATCGTTTTCGATGAACCCTTTAGCTCGATCTCTGGGTACTTCGACGCGTCATCCGCGATCCACCCTTCAAAGTCGAGGACGAGGACGACGACGAGTACGAGGACGATTGCAATTAAGCTTACAGCCTAGCTGCGCAGGCAGGAAGCCAGCAATTCCAGGCCGGCTCGGTTGCCTGAGACTGCCAGCAGGGTCTGTTCACGTTCGTTGTCGTCGAGCGTTCCGGCCGCTAAACCGCGGATTTTTGCCTCCAGCTCGGCATCGAGTGATTCAGCCGATCGGCCGCTTACGTCGCTCCCGAACCGTTCCAGGAACCCAACCAAGGCCCTGAATTGATCTTCTTCGTCCATGTCCAAATCTGCCGTGCGGTCTCAAAAACTATCGAAAATCGAAATCGATTCCGACGCACAAAGCCTTACACAATCATTCCAAGTAATCTCTAAGAAAGGATCAAGCAACTTAAGGTTCCAAAGCAAGCGCCGTTTAATGGCCGCTTTGGTCTGGTCAAGGTCGCGGCTAATCGTCGCCGCGTGGCAGCCAAACATTCTGGCGAGACGTTGTTGCTCGACGCCATGTAAATAGACTAAACGGAGACAAACCGACTCGCGAGGGGTTAGGCTGCTCAAGCTATCGGATAATGCATCTGCTAAAAGGGCGAGCACATCCGAATTATCATGCGCCGCTCCATCGGACCCATCGCCTCTATCCGCCGGCGAAGCGTCCTGATCCGGCTGCGGCTCAACTCCTCTTTCGCGCTTCCGATAGCCTGGACCGCGCCACCAGCTCTTCAATCGAGAGAGAGCCACAACCGTAATCCATGACCTCAATGAAGCGCGACCTTGATACATCTCCAAAAGCTTGACGGTTTTACCGTCACGGTCGACGCCCGCTAACAGGTCACCGGGGAGATCTTCAATAATCTCCCGCGCTTTTTCCTCGGAATCTGAGTCAGTACATTTCGAGAGCAGGACAGCCAAGCTGTAAGGTAACTCTTCGAGGACTGCATTGACAGCCGCTGAATCGCCCCCTAGCGCTGCCTGGGCGATATTCAAATCGTCTTGGTTCACCATACCGACACTGACCGGCCCAGGATAGCGATGCTGACAAGAAAGTCTACGAAAATGCAAACAAGCTAGGAGATAGAATGCAGGAGATAGGAGAGCGTTTCAAACTATCATACTGAGTAGATTCAGTAGACGAAGTGGACCTGGACCGCTGGCGATCGTAGGGTATGGGCGTCTGCTACATCTCACATCTCACTTTCTCACTACTCACCTCTCACTTCTTACAGCTCGATGTCTACCCGCCTCAATTTCCTGCCGGACGAACGCTTTGCTCCCCTCCGCACTTCACTAAAAGAGCGCCTCCAGAAAATGACGGACCTGATCACCCCGGAGAATTTTCCTAGTTTGCTGGATTTCCGTTCCGGGAGCCTGCTCCATGACGTGTTCGCAGCGGTACGAGCGGATGAGGGCAGTGTCTGGATCCTGGACCAAGCAAAGGAACACTTGGTGGTCTCTTACGCCTCAGGTCCACACGCCGCCGACATAATGGGATTCAAGCAACCGCTTAGCGCAGGCATTGTGAGTACTTCGTTCATCAGTGAACAGGGGTTTGCCGAGAACGACGTTTACCTGCATGAACTTCACAGCGGCCTGCTGGACGAGAAACTGCGCGTTACCACCTACGCCATGATTGTGGCGCCGTTTTATATTTTAGACGCCTGCCGAGGGGTTATCTCTTGCGTCCAATTGATCAATGTTCGGAATCAGGATGGGCGTTCGATACCGGCCGCGGAAACACCAGGCGGTTTCAGCATGGGTAACCTGGATGCAGTCAAACGAGCGGCATTAGTTCTCACCGACTTGCTCAATTACCGGCTCCTGCGGACCGCCATCGGTTGGGAAGCAAACTGATGAAAACCAGCTCTTGGATCACGGTCGAGCAAGCTCGTGAAGCGCTGAAGACTGGAACCGGCAAAAATATCAAGATTGCCGTGATCGACTCCGGCATCGAGGTTAGTCATCCAGACTTAAATGGGCTGCAACTAACCGACGATACTCATGTGATCGGCAGCGACCTACAACTGGTCGTTCGGCCTGGCGACGGCACCGATCTGTTCGGGCACGGAACAGCGGTGGCCGCGATTATCCGGTCATTGGCGCCCGAAGCGGAGATCGGTAGTTTCCGGGTCCTGAATGAGAACAATGCTTCTCGCACCGAAGTAATCTGCGAAGGCGTCAATCTGGCACTGGATCGCGGCTATAATATTCTGAATTGCAGCTTCGGTTGTGGAGTAGCGGAACACATACATCGATACAAGGCCTGGATCGACCAAGCGTATCTAAAAGGTGTCCACGTGGTGGCGGCTTGTAACAATTACGATTACACCCGGCCAGAGTGGCCTGGTTATTTCCCCTCTGTAATCACCGTCAATTACGGTGAGCTAAAGGACAAAGAAGATTTCTACTATAAGCCGGGCAACCTGGTTGAGTTTGTCGCGCGCGGGACCGGCTTTGAGGCGGCCTGGAAAGGGGGCAAGCGACGCCGGATGCACGGTAGCAGTTTTGCCGCACCGCATGGAGCCGCTCTTCTTTCTCGGATTCTGTCGATCTATCCGGATCTGGCTCCACTCCAAGCAAAGTCTTTGCTGCACCAGCTCGCTAAGCCCTGGGACGAAAAAGCGTTCTCGACGCTTCTCGCTCCCAATGCGCCCCGATAGGAACGCTGGGACGTGGCGAGGCAGTGGACGTAGTGGACTGAGTAGACGGAGTAGATCCGAGCCGGGTTATTTCACCCCGTCCACTGATGTCCACTGCCTACACGCCCTCTGCTCCCTTCTGCAAGCGGCCGCTCCGGCCGCGTCTATCCGGTAAGTACTGAATCTTTTCTTTTACCACTTTCCTTATGCCAACCGATACTTTCATCTCCAGTCAGAAGGCACCGGAACGGCGACTTTTGTTCTGGTGGTATCTCGAGCCAACTACCTTCTTTGGCGCCATCCTTCTTTGTTTCTGGCTGTGTTCAACAACGGCTGCGTCGATGTGCGGCAGCGGCTTCGTGATTCAACAGAACGGTTATATCCTAACGAACTACCACGTCATCGAGGACGCGACCCGAATTACGATCACAGTTCCGGGACGTCAGGCTGTTTCTGCTCGCTTAGTCACCACCGATCAGGAGAAAGATCTCGCGATCCTGCAGGTATCGCTCGGTAATTTGACGGCGCTGCCTATCACCTCTTCCGAAGCGGTCCAGGTCCTCGATTCGATCACGGTGCTAGGATACCCGTTACCAAACGAGCTCGGAACGGCGCTTTCAGCGTCCGCCGGTAAGGTGAACGCCGTGAGAGACCGACGCAATGACAGCACACGCTTATTCCAGATCGACGCCAATGTTAATCCGGGCAATAGCGGGGGCCCGTTACTCAACAATCACGGAGAGGTGGTGGGAATCGTTGTCGCCAAAATCAACTCTCTGCAATATGCAAAAGAAAATGGGGCGTTACCGGAGCGGATTAACTTCGCGATTCCGATCGATGAAGCTCAAGAGCTTCTTCGCAAAGTGATTCCCAATTTCAGGCTCTCCAACCGGCAAGAAGTGTTGACCGACCAGCAAGTGTTTCAGTCGGCCAAAGGCTCGACCGTACTGATTGTAGCAGACCAAGACGAAACCAGCCGCGCGACCTACGCAGAAAATGAAGACAACGGATCCCTGGCGCGATTCATCGGCGAGTTTGTTCGAGCCGGTGAAATCGGCTCGGGCGAAGGTCAAACCGACTATTACGCCTCGCCCTGCGACTATTTCGAAAACGGGCAATGTACGCGCGAGTCTATTTTTCGGGAGTTGCTAGATTACAATCACAAATGGCCGTCTCGCCAATATCAATTGTTAGGTACGCCGTTGGTCAATGTTACGAATCAGGGAGACCGCTACGACGTTAGTTTCAAAGTCTCTTTCACGCTGCGCAACCGGGCTAAGACCGTCAGTGGTGTCTGTTATTTTCGCGCACAACTGATTCGCAGCCAGGACAGCTTCTTGATTACGACGATCCGGGAGAAGTTCGCCGCAGACGGAAGCTAGTGAAGGCGAAAGGGCGAATGGGCGAAACGGCGATGCGGCGAAGTGACGTATGGGCATGACGACGGGCTGTGCATGCGGGTAATTCCAGGACTCCGAAAACGGATGGGACCTATGGGACTAATAGGACTAATGGGTCCCGTCTCATTAGTCCCATGGGTCCCATAAGTCCCATCCGATCTCAGCACCCACGAACGCCCCTCCGCCCATTCGCCGTTTCGCTCTTCCCCCGCCCTTGCAACCGAGGCGCCTACACGCGATGGTTCGGCGCTAGATGCCTATTCTGGACGAGCTCATGCCCGCGCTGAAGTCCGTTCGCGGAATTCGCAGATTTTGGCATCGGCGCTCTGAATGGTTTCCTCGCCTGGTTTCCAAATATCAGGAGGCCGATCAAACTGACACCGCGCTCCGATTCAGCAAGGACAGCTCGGTGTATACCCGCTTAGCCAAAGCGGCGACGCAGCTTGGCGAAAATCTGATCGCCCTGGAAATCGCGAGCGAGGGCAGCGACAGCCTGGAGACAGCTTTTCGGCAGAAATTCTCGGAAATAGTAACAGCTCAACAGATCGACCTGGCCCGCGAACGGGCGATCGCTTTGTCGAGGTTAGGCTCGATTCGAGAAGCGCAAAAGATCTTGCGAGACCTTTTAGCGATCCGAGCCGACGATGATAAATCGTTGAGTGCGCTGGGACGGACTTACAAAGACCTGGCTAAGTTTCCAGGCCCAGCCCAAAAAAAGTTCCTGGAACGATCGCGCGCCTACTATTTGAAGGCTTACGCGGTGAATGGTGAATACTATCCCGCGATTAACGCCTGCACTTTATCGCTCTGGCTGAACGACCGGGAACCCGCCCGTCGATTAGCCGGAGAGGTGAAAAGGCTTTGCCTCAACTCCCTGACGTCTAATCCCGACGACTACTGGGCTCTAGCGTCGATGGCCGAAGCCGAGTTAGTCTTAAGCGCCGATATGGGTGAGATTACTCAACCAACTTTTGAGTATTACCAACAGTACTCCCGGCTCATACACCAAAAGCGCGGCTGGGGCGATCTCAGCTCCACCAGCGAACAAGCAAAACGAATCTGTGAATCGCTGGATTGGCACTTCGGCGCCCTCAAACGAATTTTCCGCGTGCCGGATGTCGTCATTTTCTCCGGCCATATGGTCGATGCACCAGGACGCCAGGTGCCACGTTTCCCAGGCAAATTCGCGGACGCCGTTGCAGAACAGATACGCCGAACCTTGGATTCCCTTGACGCCCGGATCGGGATCTCATCCGCAGCCTGCGGTTCGGACCTTCTCTTCATCGACGCTATGTTGGCGCGGGAAGCTGATATCCAGGTGGTTCTACCTTGGCGAAAGGAAGAGTTCAAACAGACCAGTGTGTTAGCTGGCGGCCAGGAGTGGGCACAGCGGTTCGATCGAGCCATCGACGACGCCACTTCGCTCACCTACCTTTCGCAACAGGGCGCTCCCAGCGGCAACCTCGGTTACGTCTATTGCAACGACTGCATGAACGGTATGGCCTTGTTCCGGTCCGAAAAACTAGGCTCCGATGTGCGTCCCCTGGCAGTTTGGGACGGCCGGCGTGGAGACGGTCTAGGCGGTACTTCCAGCTTTGTAGATTTCTGGACATCGAAAGGTCACGCGGTCGAAGTGATTGACCTCGAAAAGATCACCGATGCGAAACCAAAGGATGAGAAGTTTGATCGGATCTCATTCGGAGAAATCACTGTTAGTGAAGGTCAACAGACCATAAAAACACTTCTGTTTGCCGACGTAGTCGGTTACAGCAAGATCCCCGAAAACCAGATCAAATACTTCGCTCCGGAATTCCTGGGAATGATTTCCTCGTTGATCTCCGAGACGCCGCGCCCGGTCCTAACCAATACTTGGGGTGACGCCATTTATTTCGTGTTCGATGAACCGGTATCGGCGGGCAATGTCGCGCTCCGCCTGCTAGAAACGCTGAAACAAGGAACCTGGCGACGAGAACTGACGGCGTCGCTCAACCTCCGGATCAGTCTGCATACCGGGCCAGTCATCCTCTGCCTCGACCCCGTCATTCGCCAAATTTCTTTCACTGGATCACACGTGAGCCACACCGCACGCATCGAGCCGATTGTAAGAGAAGGCGAAGTTTGGGCCACGGAAGCCTTCGTCTCTTATGCGATGATTGACAGCCAAAAACGAGGCAACCCGTGCAGGTTCGGGTTTGACTATCTTGGCCAAGTTGAGTTTGCCAAGAACTATGGCCGATATCCACTCTACCGATTGAGCTCACCGGTTACGGACGGCGCTGATACAGAAGGCACGGAATAATGCCTGGAATAAGTTTGCAAGTCTGGCCCGTTCTACCGTCTTATCGTCGATGACTGCCGGCATCGGCAGACAAACCAGATAAAACCAGGTACTCCAAAATGGCTGAATCACTGAAACAACAGCGTCAAACAAAGAAGACTGAAGGTAGCCTCGACCCGGATAAACAAGGCAAGGAAAGCGCGGCATCGGATCAGAATGCAGAAGTTGGGGGCCGTGGGGTGCTTATTTTTGTGACCTGTCCGCACTGCGGCTCTAGCCGAATCATTTCGTTCGATTACGAGGGCGAATGGTTTACCTGCAGCCAGTGTCAGGGTACTTACCAAGTTGCTTCCTGACCCCTACTCCATCAGTTCCCCGCCACCTCGGGTCTGAAGCTGCAGATATTCGCTAGGATCGAATTTCTCGTATTGGGGGACGAGCAATCGTCCCACGAGAATAGATACTCTATCAGCTCCACGTTTTTAACCGTGCTCGGTTGGGGCGGTTTGGATCCAGGCATTAGTCGATGCCGGGTCGAGCAGTGATCGCCGCCCCGGAATCGACAGAAGAGCGAAAAGGAAATCGCAATTTAGGTAATCGTACGTATTTCTCGGTCAGAGTTTTGAGGTAGTCTGCTAGTAACCGCGGAGGCGCTAGTGGTTAACATTAACGCTAACATTAACCATCCGAACCGGCGGTTAGTTATCACCTCAATCCCATGGCTGATCCTGAAGAGACCTACCTAGGTAGTACGGACCCATTTGGAAGGAGAATTCGGCCAACAAATGGGTTCGGTACATCCTCAGAAACAGAGGACTATTACGACGCCGGCGACCGCAGTCATGGTTTCCTTTCCCATGTTTGTAAGCAGTGCGCCGCAGAAAATTGGATCGACCCTGGCTGGCTGGTTTTTCGGTGTTGGTCGTGTGGCAGCACAGAGCGGTCGTCGCTGTAGCTCACAGGCTAACGATCAACCTGCTAACAGACTATCGGCAGTTCGCGGAACTGTCTCTAGGTCTTTCAATTTGACCATTGCCTCGTAGCCGGCCGAGCCACGGGTCTCGGATTGCAGCTTTCGCAGAATGCGGGCGATGTGCTGATGAACGGTGCGAACACTGATCTTAAGGATACTGGCGATTACACCGTCTTGTTTCCCTTTCATTACCCAGTGCAGCACTTCGGCCTCTCTTGGAGTTAGCCCGACCCGTTCGAGATCTTCCGGACCCGGAATGACCTGAGCCGCCGCGCACCGCAGGGCTTCTATGCGTTGCAAATTCCGGTGCGCTAGAGCCAAATGCGGCGCGAGCAGGCTGAGTAGGAGTGCTTCTTCGTCAGAAAAATCTCTGTCTCGATTTACGGTCACTCCTGCAATGTGTCCAGGGATGTCAAGAGTAGCCACCGTCTGATGACTTATGCCGAGCGGGAAAAAAACGTCTGCGTAAAGCGCGCTTTGTTCAAACTCTCGCTGAGCCACACAATCGGAGAGCTTAACCGCCCCCTTGGCGCCCGCCCGCGCAGCAGGAACGACCGGGTGGGTCGGGAGCAATTCCACAAGGCGCTGCTTTAATTCGGCCGAGACTCGATCATCATCACTTGTGGCGCTAATGACCTCCCCGGTCTTGGGATTGAACGTGTCCAACGAAAAGACACAGTCCTTAAACAATTCGCCGAGGGCGCTAAAGACGGCCGACGGAAATTCACGCAAACCTTCGGCGCCGTAGATGCGTTCCAGACTGCGCATTAACGCCTGCACGCTTCGGGTTGAGATTGTATCCATGGTGGTAGTGCTTTGACGCTTACGTCCTGCCAGTGCCACCTCCCTGGACCCAATCCCTCTACGTAACAGGTTAACGTACGAAATGCACGCTAAAAGTGGCTCGGGGTTAAGTACTTTCGAATAAAGAGACGAGGAAAGACTGCTGATATTGCGGAAATTCTTCTGCGCCCTCGGGGCGACGGCTTCTTAGCCGTGGAGCGGCGATAGATTGTAGCCAAGGGGTTTAGCCTATAAGCTTAACTTAAGTGTTTGGTCGTAACCCAGGGCTAATGCCCTGGGTTATAGTGTTGCGCCGCTTCGCGCCAAGTCCGGGGCTAACAGAGTCCGCAGGAGGACCGAGGAGCCCGAGGACGAATTAATATTCGCGCTGGATTACTTGTTCCCCGAATTCGACCCCGTTACACCCAGACGGCGCGCTTCGGCGAAGTCGGCTTTGGCCTTATCTCCCTGTCCTGTTTTCTGATAAGCCATCGCTCGGTTGTAGTAGGCACGACCGTAATTCGGATTGAGCCGGACCGCTTCGTTGAAATCGTTAATGGCGTCGTCAGTCTTTCCTTTCTCAGAGAACGCAATCCCTCGATTGTAATAGGCCAACATGTAACTCGGATTTCTCCGGATCGCTTCGTTATAGTCGGCCATCGCGCGGTCGATATCTTTCAGGTCGTCGTAACAGAGACCCCGGTTGTTGTACGCATCCAAGAAGTTGTCGTTGATGTCGATCGCATAAGAATAATCGCTGATCGCCTTCTTGTAGTTTCCCAGGGTCTGGTAACACAACGCCCGCATGTAATAAGCGTTGGCATATTTCTGCTCGCGGTCGAGGGTTGCAGAGAAATCGGAAATCGCCGGGTCGTATTCCTTAGCGTAGTAGTGAAGCAGGCCGCGATTGTAATAGGGATCGGCATATTGCGGATCAGCCCGCATGGAGTCCTCATAATCGCTCTGCGCTTGCTTGGCATTGCCCTTGTCATAATAGGCCAGGCCCCGATTATTGTAGGCCCGGGAAACGTTTCCGTTGAGATGCAAGGCTTGGTTGTAGTCCGCAATAGCGTTGTCGTACTGCTTCGCCTTCCAGTAAACGATTCCGCGGTCATTGTAATAGTCAGGATTATCTGACCGCAAACGAATCGCCGTATTGTAATCGCCTAGCGCTTGCTCGTATTGCTCCAAATTTTTATAGCAATTGCCGCGCTTGCTATAGGAGTCGGGATTGTTGCCATCAAGTCGGATCGCGGTCGTATAGTCACTGAGCGCCGCCTGGTAGTCTCCTTGAGTTTCATGTGCCTGCCCCGCAGCCAACGCGCTGGCCACATCCGTCGGACTCGAGGTCTCGGTCGCCCGCGGCTTCGGTGGGGGTGAAAACGGGGTTGCGCTCGGCGCTTGTACGACGACCTGTTCTTTCTTGAAGCCTTGGCTCACCACATACGCTGCCACCAGCCCGAAACAAACCAGTCCAATCACCAAGAAGGCCAGCATTGCGGTTACGGCGATTACGGCAATTGGAGCTTTCGGCTTCACCGGAGCCGGCGCCCCGGGAACTGCGCCGGGATGAACCGGAAAACCGGTCTGCGGCGCGCCGCCACCGCCTCGATCCGGTGGTCCGCTAGAACTCGGGGTCTGGCCGCTGCCAACCGGAACCGGTCGAGGAGTCCGATTGGCTGGGCTTTCTTCGCGGTGCCTTATTGGAGCCTGACTGGTCTGGCCGCTGGCTCGTTCCAGCAAAATCTGAATCGTCGAAGTGAGTTGCTTCAGGTGTTGCTCCAGAGGCGGAGTCAAAGCATCAAGCCAATGCGGCGAGCTGATATAATACTCCAGCGCTCTCGCCGGTGGCACATCTTCGATTCGAAACGGGATGATCGGGATACCATGATGTACGGCCCGCTCAACCTCGCGCTTCACTTGGTTCGATCGATTTGCGTTCGAGGAGAAAATGAGGAGCATCGCGCGGCATTTCTCGAGTGCTTCAATAATAGCCTCTGCGTAATCCATCCCTGGCAGAACGTCGCGCGGTGCAATCCAACAACGGATTCCGGCAGATTCGAGAGCCGCACAGGCAGCATCCGCGGTGAGTTTGTCAGCGATCGCGTAACTGATGAATACATCCACAGCCATCTTATGTCCCCGACGAGAAAGTTTGTAGGAATTGCAGCATTTTTTAGCATCCAACGCCAACAAAAGCGCATGCTTTTGTTGGCGTTGGATGCTTCGGCAGACTGATCTGGCTACGCCAAACCATTCTGGCTCCTAGTATGATATTAACCGAGGCAAGAAACTCCGTGCGCTGGCCCCGTACACCAATCACTTCTCACCTCTCACGTCTCACAACCCTCGCGGGTGCCGTAGCACGTAGCCACGCGTAGGGCGGGACCCGGTCTGCCAGCGCGGCCCATGTGTGTGATCACCGTATCCGGTGTCAAAGCGTAAGCCGGCGATGACCAAAAAGACATGTCCCCTGGCCGCGTAGATAGTCAACCACCGGCCGGCGCCGTTTGCTCCGTATTTACGAAAATTTTCGGAAGGGGTTGGCGTTTCCAGGCGTCCGATCGCATGGAGAACATACGACACCGAACCGGAGCAATCATAGGCATTGTCGTAGAATGTCCTATGACCGCCTCCATACCGGTACGGTTTGCCGATGAGTTCATTTCCCGCTGCGATTGCTTGTCTCACAACTGCTGGCGCCTGCGATGGCGGGCTGGCTAATGATCCTTCCATGAAAGCGGTGCGCGCAGGATTGTATTGATAAGAGTACGGGGCATTAGTCTCACATCCGGTCAAAACGAGTGTCAGGCCGATGACAATAAAGAGAACTTTCTTTGGCAGCACGGCCGCGATTCTGCCACAGGTGGAGAAACGACGTCAACGGGGCAGGGCTCGCTTAGGCTCGCCCGGAACAGCAAATAGCAGATCGCAAATAGCAAATGCGTTCGCAGCGGAGTTGCGGGTCGTTTGCTATGTGATGTTCGCTATTTGCTATTTGGGGCGAGCCTAAGCGAGCCCTGCTACCACAGTTCGTTCGCGTTAGAAAACTTCTTTAGAACCAGGTCGTAGCGGGTCGGTTCGAGGATCGGGAGCACGCGGCGCAGGACGACATTGAACAGCGGGTTGGTCGCTCGGACACAGAGATCCAATGGCTCGAGGTCCATCCGAAAATGCAGCTTGGGATCGTAGTTAAGCGGTGCGCTGTGATAATAGCGGTACCCGTTCTCCATCGCCCAAATTACGGTGTCTCGCCACGTCACAAAATAAAGGTGCCGGTCGAGGGCAACGGAGTAATCTAATCCGATATAGTTATCGCGCAGGACCCCATCGTGGACGATGCAGGAAGCGAAAGCTACGATCCGGCCTTGTATCCGCCAGATGAGAAACCGGGAACGATCCGGCATTTTTTTTCCCAATTCCGACAAGTAACTCACGTTCAGTTCTTCGAACTTCTGAGCAGCGCGCTGATAGACACCCTGGTAAAGCGGTAACACTTCTTCGGCGTAAGGGGTGATATCAGTGACCACTTCAAATTCGATGGACGGTCCCTCAGCGCTTTTGCGAAACTTACGGCGCAAGTTCTTGCGCATAGCATGACTCAGTTTCGTGCTGAGATAATCCTCGAAATCTCGGAAATTCAATTCCATGCCCGTAGCCGGCATACTCGGCACCCGAGTAAACCCGCCTGTAACCATCAAATCGAGCAATGAACGGTAGCTCTTAGGATAATCTTTGAAGACTATCATCCATGCCCCAAGCGATCTGCCGACCTGAGGCAATGCTTCTTTCAAACCCTCCACTGTCCAGCCGATCTCGCCCGAGACCGTATCGCAGGCGATATCCCCTTCTCCCGCCGAACAGCCGACCATAATCATGGGCAGCTTAAGAAAAGAAGGGAAAATTCTCCGCGCAGCCGCAACCGATCGGCGGACAAACGCGGGCGTCCCCATGACGAGATCCTGATGCACCAACAGAAACGGCTGGACGGCTCGGGTCGCGCCTGTGGCATCCTTCAGCAGCAAATAAAGGTGTTCGAACTGCTTCCCCAGCGCTGATTGGGTAATCTCGTAATACCGGTGGTCGAGGGCATAACGGCGGAACCCAAACTCGAAGGCTGGCTGGTCCTCAGAGGCAATGTGATCCACGACCGCAACCGAGCCGAACGATGTCCGTAAAGACAGCCTCGGCGAAAGGCACGGCGGATCTTGTTCGGTCTCTTGTACCAAGGTGTAGGAGCCAACCATCTTATTAAAAACCGGAGATTTCAAAGCGAGGTTCCTAGTGCGGCACTGTGCGAATTGCAAATGGAAAGGAGCCAGGAGCCAGGAGTGGTATGATCGCGACGACGCGCCTGGAGGGGAGCCGCTTTGGCCCGTTGAATACTACCTCGTAATATTTGCTATCTACGTTCGTCTGGCGAAGGTGCGCCCGAAAAGCAGGCGGCTCCCGGAAACGTCTCGACGCAATGCAGGTCTGCGGTCGTGCCGGGATTAATGACCTAAGTTTACGGAGCTGTGGGTAAATGCACCGCGTCGAGACGTTCTCGGGAGCCGCCTGCTTTCACGTTTTCCGGTGGGGCCCGCGCTGGGAATAATTTAGCCGGATCGTATGCAACGCTCCAAAGCGGCTCCCCTCCAAGTCACAGTTCGCGCCTATCGACTGGCGCTCCCAAATCTTGTATCGGACCCAGCGGCACGATCCGAGTCGGGTTGATATCGTCGTGGGTATAATAGTAGTGCCGCTTAATGTGGTCGAAATTGACGGTCTGGGCGATGCCTGGCTGTTGATATAGATCGCGCAAGTAGCCGAACAGGTTCTGGTAGTCGATGATTCTACGTAAATTGCATTTAAAGTGTCCATGGTAAACCGCATCGAATCGAACCAGGGTTACAAACAGGCGCCAATCGGTTTCTAGAGGAGTGTCGCCGAACAGAAAGCGATCATTGGCAAGGCGTTCTTCCAGCATATCGAGCGTCGCGAAGAGCGGCAGCACCGCCGCTTCGTACGCCTTCTGTGACGTAGCGAACCCCGCCTTGTAGACACCGTTATTTACCGTGTCATAAATCAACGCATTCAGCTGGTCGATTTCGAGTCGGTGTTCCTTCGGGTAAAGATCGAGGTTCGCAGCGCCCAGCTCATCGAAAGCCGAGTTAAATATCCGCATGAGATCGTCATCAGAATTGTTCACGATCCGTTTTTTCTCTTTATCCCAAAGCACCGGCACCGTGACCCGGCCGTGGTAATGAGGGTCCGTGGCAAAATAGGCTTCGCTCAGAAAGTTGAACCGGTTGATTGGATCCAGAGTATGTCCCGGCCCTTCGCGGAATGCCCAGCCAAGATCATCGCGGATCGGGTCGACAACGGTCATTCCAATGAGTTTCTCGAGCTGCTTGAGGTGTCGGACAATGATTGTGCGATGAGCCCAAGGACAAGCCCATGAAACGTAAAGGTGATAACGTCCTGCGACTGCGGGATACCCGGAACTTCCATCCGGAGTAACCCAATCACGGAATGCGTCGTCCTGACGCTCAAACTCGCCCGTGTCACTCTGTTCGTCCGGAAACTGCGCGGATGCCATGTGGGACAGTCGCGCAGACCGGAGGAGGGGTAAAGTAGCCAAAAGGAGGGGGTGATTGGTGAGGCCGTCTCCGCAAGGTCTGGAACAGAAATGGCAAACCCGCTATCTTAGCCTCACTTTGTCCGGACCTCCGAATGCCCCCCGACTCGAATCCTTAATCGGTGATCGTCAGCAGCTCGACGCGTTGATCATCAATATTGAACTGACGCTAACGAGCATCATCCAGGGCGTCGCCCTCTCGTTTCTTTGTGAAAATGCCACCGCTGCGTTAGGTCACGGTCGCATGCAGGATCTGCCGTACATCGTGAACGGCCTGCTTTTAATCCTCCTGTTCTGGTCCAGGTCGATCGGCCACACCCTCACATTGATTCGTTGGCCTCTGGATTTTACACACAACTTTTTCTACTTCGGCGCCGCGTTTTTAGAGGCGGTCACATTCGGTCAAATCGGCAATCCCTTGGGCTGGTACGGAACGCTCACCTGCTTTTCCATCGTCGTATGGCTCCTGTTCATCTTAGACCTGAGGCTCATTTCTAGGCGCACAAAAGACGCTAGCGATCAGAGACTGGAGCAGTTGATGATTGAGGTGCGTAAAGATCAAAATCTTAACATCTATTGCCTGGTACCAGGCTTAATCGCGTTTCATGCCGTGGCCGCATGGTTTTGCTCCGAGGCCAACGCCCGCTGGCCGGATTGGGTTCTCCTCCCGGCCATCCTCCAGTTCGTGTGTTTCGCTGCGTATCTGGTTTATTTCCTGAAAAAGATGGCGCGGCTATTCGTACATGTCCGCCCCGCAGGAACATCGGGGCCTATCCCTCCCGGATAGCAGGCACCGTGAAACAATCGGGAAATTTCGCCCTGACGTTATCGATGTATCTCACTCGGCTAGGGAGGCTGCCGAAACGTGCGGTATCACAAGGCGCGAACTCCCGTTCCATGGCTTCGAGCCGGTTAACCCACACACGCAGAGCTGCCGACCACTGAATATCGCCAGGGTTAGGTTCGCTCAGGAGCTCATCGATTTTCCCCATCGCGAGTCCCTTAAGAAAAATGGTTTCCGGTGTAACCCATCGGAGACAGACCCCATATTCCCCGCTTAGATACGACGCAAATTCTTCCGCGATCTGTGCCTCGGGAATTTCCTGACCGTAGGACTCTGCCATCCGCTGGTACCGCGCGAAAAACTGCTTTTTCAATCGATCTCCAAGGCCACCTGCCGAGTCCGGGAAAACGAAAAAGTCGGCAGGATACATCTCGACTCCGTCCACGGCGTAAGTCGGCAGAGGGAGAAGACCGGCACGGATTTGAGATCGGCAATCCTCGGGCTGGTTTGGACGGCTCACGCAGAGCTCTTCCAGTGTATGGAAATTGCCCCGGATATAAATTTTATCGGCCGGACTCAATGGCGGCAAAGGACGATACGTGTCGATGAAATCAGTCATAACAGAGTTGCGCTTGACCTACCGAAGACCTATAGGCCCAGCGAGCCGCGGCGCACAAGATCGAACGCTTCGGCCGCTACCGCATCCTGGCCGGCTGACCAGTTGTCTCCATAACAGAAAGCCAGAGATCCGCATCCGGCTCTACCCGGCGCCGCCCATGTGTGACCAGTTCAAACGGAATATGAACAAAGGAGCCGTGCCATCTCCCCACCAACATATTGGTGCGCCCACTTATCCCTGCATGAACCGCCGCTTGAGCCAACCTGGTGCAATAGACGTTGTCTTGCGGAGAGGCCGGCACACTTCTGATCAGATAGCTCGGGTCAACGTACTTCAGATTAATCTCCATGCGGCGATCCGCAAAAAACTGATTGATCTTCTCCTTAAGGAATAGGCCGATATCGCCCAAACGCACATTGCCGGAAGCGTCGGTTTCATTGCTGACTTGCATCAAGTCTTGACCGGCGCCTTCCGCCACCACAATGACTGCATGTTTGCGCTGCGCAGTTCGATGCCGAAGCATCTCTAAGAGGCCGCGACCGCCTTCCAATTGAAAGGGCACCTCTGGAATTAGACAAAAATTAACGTGTTGAGCCGCTAAGGTGGCAAAACAAGCAATGAATCCTGAATGACGCCCCATGAGCTTGACCAGCCCAATCCCGTTTACAGCGCAACTCGCCTCGACATAGGCGGCGGTAACGGCTTTCACGGCTTCTGCAAAGGCGGTTTCGAACCCGAAACTTTTGTCGATATACATGATGTCGTTATCGATGGTTTTCGGGATCCCGATGACGCTCTTGGGCAAACCCCGACGGCGAAGTTCGGCATTGATCGCGGCAGCTCCCCGCAACGTGCCGTCGCCGCCGATAACGAATAGAATATCGACGTTCAGCTCTTCCAAATGATCAACCATCTCACCCACATCTTGTGGACCTCGGGAGCTGCCTAAAACCGTGCCGCCAAAGGTGTGGATCGTAGAAACTGATTCAGGCCGGAGCGTCAACGGGACATGCCCGAAGCGTGGCACCAACCCTTCGTATCCGTAGCGAATGCCGTAGATCCGTGTCGTGCCATAATGGTTGTAAAGCTCGTTGACGATGCCTCGGATGATATCGTTAACCCCGGGGCAAAGACCGCCGCACGTCACGATTGCGGCCGTCGCTTTCGGCGGATCGAAGAATATCTTTTCGCGCGGCCCGGCGATCTCAAAGCTCAGAGGAATTTCACCCCGCCCAAACACTTCCTGCGAAGCGGGCAGCCTGTCGTCGTAGAGGACTCGATGGCTTTCGCCTTTGAATCCCTCAGAATGCCCGTGACGCAAGGGAGATAAATATTGCGCCTCTCCCAATGACTCAATCGACCATAGCATGAGGAACGCTACCCAAGAACACCTCGCACGACCGCGCAAGCGGAAACTAGTCGGAGACTCGCCTTAGGCTCGCTCCGAATGACAAATGACAGATCACAGATCACAAATCTGGAGCCTTCGCGCCCCGTAGTTTGTGATCTGTCATTTGTGATCTGTCATCCGAACGAGCCTAAGGAGAGTTCGGCTTACCAATAGTTCCGGGCGTAGGGTCCATAGGGCCCGTAAGGTCCCCATGGCCCGTACGGAGCGGGACCGTAAGGTCCATATGGTCTATAGGGGCCGTAAGGCGAGTACACGCGATAAACTTTTCGTACCACACCCAAGGCTAGCAACGTTCGAGGGTTAAGACGTCCCGTCGGAGGCAAACCTCGCGATGCTTGAAATCTGCCGATCGCGTCCACCGTGTTTTCACCTAGTTCCCCATCGATTGGTCCGCGATAATAACCGCGGCGCGCGAGTGCCATCTGAACCCTGGCAACTACCCGCGGGTTGCCTCGACCAGGCGCTTGTCGATAGGACGGTCCTCCTCCCCCATAAGACGGTCCTCCATACGGATTTCCGTAGTTTCCTCCGCCAGAAGGCCCTCGGTTATAGCCTTGGTGCGGCGGTTCGTTTTCCGGCGTCTCTTCGTTCGGTCCCTGCTGTTCCTCTTGGGGTCCCCGATAAGTCGGAGTTTGCGGCTGCACTTTCGGGCGAGCCTGCTCCGAAGGCGTAGGCCGCGGAGTTGCTAGGTGAGGCCGGGGAGTCGGAGATGCGACCGCCCGCGGAGGCTGTGCTTGCGGTGCCGAGGTCTGCGGCTTCGGTGTGCTGCTTGGGGTAGTAGCTTCGGTTTCGTTGCCATGCCGCGTCGCATTCTGCGGAGGCGGATAGTTCCCCGTCTGTAGTCCTAAAGAATGCATGGTCTCGTCGTTCAAACCGCCAGTCACCTTTAAGCCGTAGCGTATTTGATAACGGCGAATCGCAGCATCCGTTTCGGAACCCGGTTGACCAGTCGCTTCCCCGTAAAAGAACCCTTGGTCTTTTAATTTTTGCTGGACCGCTTTGGTCAGCTCGTCACCCCAGGCACTAGCCGATAAGACGGCAAGCCCGAGAATAAGAAAGAAAGTCTTCATCGCGAGACAGTAGGAATTTCTAATGCTGTAGCCGTACTGACGCACGTTACTGAATTTGGTTTCATAAGCGAGTCGGACTTTTGCTCGCGAGGGAGGGAAGGTCGTCCCTTCGTACTCGTCCTCGTCGTCGTCCTCGTCCTCGGTTCCGGCCGGACGGGGTGATGGAGTATTGGAGTGACGGAGTAATGGAGTGTTGGAGGACTGCTCGGTATCCGAATTGTCCCCGGGATTGCGGGGTCGAACAGCTCTATTTACCCGATAAATGCAGTAAAATAAGAGCGGATCTGATGACGAGCAATAATCCGACCCAAGCGAGGAGCTGGACCCCGACTCGACGAAGAACGTGCAACCAATCGTTTGGTAGAGGCATGGGCGGGTCGGGGGCAGACTAGCGGCGGATTCAAGATAGATCAGGTCGGGCTTTTGTCCCGTAGGGACTAGATGAAGGTAGCCAGGTAATTCATTGCCTGGAAACACTCCGAGATCGAATCCGTCCCGTAGGGAACGGTCTGATTGGTGGAAGCCACGGTCATCATTCGATAACCAAACGTGTTCGCAAACCCAGATAGGCGACGTGCAACGGTATCACAACTCGCGGAAACCACTCACACCGTACCCTACGGGACGGTCCGTTATGGGGCGATTCCAGGAAATAAATTGCCTGGCTACCATCATTCAGTCCGTTCGGGACCAGAGAGCTCCGTCCCCCGATCGGCGCCTAACCCTTATACTCCGCCAACACGCTCGCGATCTTTTCTTCAGCTAACTCGGTAAAAGCAATTCGCGTCTTCGGCTTCCGCTCGAGAAGCGCCGTCTCAACCGAGTAATCTTTCAATTGAGTCTTCAGGAAATTCTTCAGCTCTTCTCGCGAAGGGATATCGGCGTGATCCTCGTCCATGGTGTAAAGACCGACCCCCCACGCTCTGACGGCCAAGGCTAACGAACTATTTAAGGGGCCAACTTGCTCATTGCGGAGGAACAAGGCGATTTGCTCGGCGGAACGCCGCGTTCCGGAGATCACGGCAAAATGGTCTCTCCCTTTTCCCGAGCTCATGGAGTTGGCCGTCATAGAGCCATCGTAATCGAGCGCAACGAAGAGATCGTCAGCGGGCGTAGCCCCGACTTCGGCAAAGAGTAGCCGGGCCAGGTACGGAGCGCCGTAAATCTGTTCAAAAGCCTGTTTCAGCGCCGGGCTAAAGCTATACGTCGCCATGCGACGCAAGGAGACATCGCTAACTGACCGGGCAAACCCTTCGGTGCTAGCCAGTTCAATGGCCATCATGCGAAGACGTTCGATATCTCCGGGGTGGCCAATTCCTCCGAGAGCGATCTGGTCATAGATCTCGAAGATTTTCTTACGATCCTTGCCGAAGGTCAGAAGTAACACTCCTTCCTGGCAACTCAATGCAATGGTGGGGCTGCCGGGCGCGAGCTCGCTTTCGATGTATTCTCGCCGATTCGCGATCGCCTCGACCCAACGATACGGTTCATCTATCATGGTGGTTAAATCGCCGCCTGAAACGATGAAGATAGCACGTCGTAGGGCACGGTGGTGATCCCGTCCTGGTTCACGATCTTAACGACCGGGAAGATCTTTCCCTGACGATCGATACCGCCGGTTGCGGTATCAGCCTCTGCCGCGGTATCGAGCGCGCGTAAAGCAATGGTAAGCGCACCCTTCTCATCTAGCTCTCGCAGCGGCGTTTTTCCCCAGGCGTTCTCATAATACAATATGCTCCGGACGGAAGGCCCGCCGGAACCGCTCGCAGCAAAATCGGTGGCTTCGAACTGCGCGCCCATCGCATCATAGAAAAAGACCTTGGCTGGATCGTCCGCGCCATGATCATAGGTCGCGAATAACGGCACCACGACGCCAACGCCTTGTAGAACCATCCCCAAATTGTCGCGCAGCAGCTTGGAAAGCGCGCGGACCTTACCTTCAAGGCTCATCTCCTGTAACTGGCTACGGCGGTAAAACTGGAATGAATGTTCCAGCACTCGAGCCATTTCCCAGGCAGTAGCGGGTGATCCAGCGATCGCCATCACGGAGTGCCGGTCGATTTCCAACACTTTGTCCGCTCGGTCGTACATCACCACGTTGCCTGCCGTGGCTCGGCGGTCCCCTGCAATCAGGACTCCGTTAGAAAACTTGAAGGCAAGAACCGTGGTGGCCTGCGTTTCTACAACCGGCTGGCGTCCGCCTACAGCCGGCAGATGTCCTTGAAGATGTTTATCTTCTCGTAAGGCACCAAAGCGCCGCAGCAAAGTCACGAAATCGCCCGCGTCCGCGGAATTCGATTCAAGTAACTCCATTTTACTGGCCAGTCCGCTGCCGGTAGCGCTTCGACTGGTTCGGATCGACCTTTCGCATCCGCTTCAACAAATCTTTTGTGTCCGGCTTGGAGACATCAGGACTCCGCGGCCCGTCTCCATCTCCTTGCTTAGGTTCCCAAGGTGCCGGTGCTGGTGGTTTTTGCGTCCTCTCGGGCATATACGTACAGTACTGAGTTACAAATTGGAAAGCAACTCAGAGCTCGCTCCGGACTCGCCTTAGGCTCGTCCGAATGACCAATGACAGATGACATAGTGTCGGCAGCGGAAACTCCGGATCTGTCATTTGTCATCTGTAATCTGTCATGCGGAGCGAGCCTAAGGCGAGTCTCCGCTAGTCTTGCTCGCTCGGCGATGGCGAAGCGCTGCCTCCGGATCCTGGAATTTTTAACGTCTGGCCGATCTGCAGCTTTTTTGCATCCGTTATTTTATTGAGTTGCTCAATATCCTCGACCGTGACGCCGTACTGTTTGGCGATCTGGGTCAACGTCTCCCCCTTCGCCACGACGTGGCTGCGGACGCCGCCCACGGCAGTCGGTGACGGATTATCAACGCCGACCGTGCCCGGAACCGTCGCACTCGGACTTGCTGGAGTCGCCTTGGGCGCTGGAGAAGCTTTTGAAACCGCTGCGGCCCCTTTCTCAACTACGATCCCTTTATCTTTCAACGCTTCCGTTAAGCGAGTGATTTCGGCAGATAACCTGTTGATACGATCATCCTGTGATCTCAATTCAGCTTTGATGGCTTCAAGATCGCCTTGAGTCGTGGGGCCTCCTTTTTCCTGGGCTGCCAGGAATGAAATCGGCGCCATCATGAATGCGATCGCGGTAGCCAAGCGTTTCCCGTCCATCGCTCATTTGTGTACAACTGCCGGAACCAGCATGCAACCTGTTTAGAATATCCAAGATACGCCACCAAAGAAGCCACGCCGCGGCCCATACTGAGGCGCAAACACTCCGATGCCGGAACCGGTCCTCAGCTGGTAGGCATTATTGAAGAGATTGGTGATATCAAATCGCACTTGGATCTTTCCATATTCCGGCAAATTGAAGGTATGGCTTAGACCTACGTTGAACACCCAATACGCCGGGACTTCATCGGTGTTGGCAAACCCGTCTCTGAGGCCGTTCCCGTAAAGCATATCGCTGTACACCGTTGTGTTCATGAACGAGTACGAGATGCCGGCTGAAGCTGTGTAGCGTTGGTCGTGATCGAGAAAGACCCAATGATTGTGTATGAAGGCGACCTCGTCCGCTCCAAACTGAAATTGTCCGGAACCGAGGGTCTTTCCGGTGCCGCGCTCAAAGCCGAAATTCAGATAGGCGTTAAATCCTTTCTCCGAATAGTTAGCGGTTACTTCGGTGCCGTATTGGTTGCCTTGTACATAGTTGAATGGGGCAAAGATCAGGGCAGCGCCGAACTGGCCTAGATCCAATAGGTCGTGCGCTTCTTTATAATAGGCATCCACGCCCATGGAAAAAGCGCTGGTGAATTGCTCGGTTATGCCTGCATCAAAGTAGTCGGCTTTCTCCGGCTGAACCGGTGAACTTATATTAACGGCAGCTTGATTGCTGGTACCGATAAACTTCGCCAGATCTCGATTATTTACCAGTTCCAGCGGCGGCGGCGTGAAGTATTTAGAATACCCGGCATGCAGCGTCGTGATACTGGTTGCTTTTAGGACGATGTTGACCCGCGGACTAAGCTGATTTGCATGTGCGTATTCATCGACGACGTCGAATCGACTTCCGAAGTTAATGGTCAAAGGCGTAAACGGGTGCCATTCGTCCTGTAGGTAGAACCCGTAATAAAGCCCGAGCTTACTGGTATCGTCAGTGATATCGATCGGTATATTGGAGGTTTGGAATCCGGGCCCCCCAGGAAAAACCAAATCGTTGCTATCTCCTATTGCCTTCTCCACTGACACCAGAAATCCTCCCCGGATGGTATGCTGGTCGTTCAACCGCCAAGCCGCATCAAATTGGACCCCGTTGGAAAAAATATTGTCGTTAACGCGGCTAGCT
>JAFAHI010000285.1 GCA_019237325.1 Verrucomicrobiota bacterium
CGGAAATCGATCGAGAAATGCAAAACCTGGATCGATTTTTTCGGAAATCGATCGAGAAATGCAAAACCTGGATCGATTTTTTTGGAAATCGATCGAGAAATGCAAAACCTGGATCGATTTTTTTGGAAATCGATCGAGAAATGCAAAACCTGGATCGATTTTTTTAGAAATCGATTCAGAAATGCAAAATCTGGACCGGTTTTTTCGGAAACCGATTCCAGAAACCCAAGGGCACGAAGAGAGCGAAATCGCCGACACGTTTCGGTCGAAATCACCAGCATGCATTCCGAAGCTGACTTTGATTGAGACGGCGCTGACGAAGGCCAGCGCGTTTCTTAAACGGATCAAAACATCTGCGGAGCAGTTGACGCTGGCTCAACGCTGGCGATTCGTTCTTCGCGCCGCGTCCTGAAGTTCTCTTGCCGGCAGGGTTCTGGGGTTGGGGTGGTTGGCTCACCGAAGCTATCGGTTGACTGCCGTTTTTTGGATGATTGAGATAATCCGGAGAAAGGGCACACGGGATCTCCACTTTTGCCCCTTTACCCGTAAGTTGGCCGGGGCAAGCTCAAAGCGATAGAAGGCAGGCCCCACCGAAAGGACACCATCGGAGTGCTACGCAGAAATCTGTAAAGACGCTCCGCGACTTTGAACCAACCGCCCCGTCTGTGCGCATTTTGGGAGTCTTTGATGCGCACAGCCACCCCGCCTTAACCAAGGCGGGGACTGGCGCTCACCCTGTTAAAAATGCCCATTTTTGCGCAGTCGGGGAAATTGTCGGGGGGAGGCTCAGTCCCCGCCTTAGCCAAGCAATGGCATTCGCTTAAGGAAATGGGCGCATTCGTTTAAGGAAGGCGCATTCGTTTAGGGATTTGGAGGTATTGGCGGTGACAGTCAAGCAGGTGTACTCACGGGTTGTGGTGCCTTTTGATTCCGTTTCGTCTCGTTGCTGGAACGCCACTTGGTTTCGGGCCGCATGGATCGACGGGGGAAAGAGCGGTTCGGGCGGACGCGCTGATGTCGACCAAGGATGACACCAAATAACCGCTGAACGACGCCTGTGATGCGATGGGTAAGCAAGAGAATCTCTTCAAACCCACGTTCAAGGACATGAATACAGTTTTTGAAATTGGTGCGGCGGGGTGGCGGGCCAGGAGCGGGAGACTGTGAAGAGGCTGGACCAGCGTTGAGCGCGAGGTCGGCGTGATTGGCGAAGAGCCGATTGAGGGTGATCAAAACGAAATGGGCAAAGAGTTCTTGTTTGACACCGCGTTCGGTTTTGCCATGAAAATCCTCAATGTTGAACATGCGCTTGCTGACCTTGTAAAGTTCCTCGATGCTCCATCGGCTATGGTAGACCTCGATAAAGTCCTGGAGCGGATATCGACCATCTAACAATGTGGTGCCCAAGCAAAATAGGGTATCGGCGATTTTGTATTTGAGCAGCCGTAGTTTCAGCGGGACGATATCCAGATCGGGGTATTCGGATCGGATCTCCGCTTGCCTCTGCGGCGACGGTAGTAATGTGATCTGGATGTCGGTTTGCGGGCTAGTAAAGAACGTTTTGATCTCCGTATAGTTGTTTTCCTCGAGCCGGAAGATGGCGTGGATGCCGGTTGTGGCGTGCCGATGAAGCATGACATAAGAGAAGTATCCGCGGTCGTAGACGACGACGTCATCGGGTTGGAGAACCTGCAGGTGGCGCATGGCGCTGAGCCGTTCGTTGGCATGGGAGGCGAGGTCGAAATCAAAGGGCAACTGGGACTTGAGCTGGTAGAGACAACTGAGCAAACCTTGCGGATAAGAGGCCTTGGTGTTGGGAAGGGAATAGCCGTAAGCGAGCAACTCTCGGGGGAGATTGATCTTGGAGCCGTCGACGGCGAAGAGCCGATGGCCTGCCCAGCAATAGCGGGAGGTTTGGGCCGCGTAGGCCTCGAGGATTCTCTGATTGGCGGTTTTGAAAACGGCTTCATCGAGCTTCTGGCGGGCGACACTGAACGAGGACGGCGCGATGCTGGTTTTTTGCGGCAGGGGCAACTTCAGTTTGTCGCAATTATCCCAGAGATCATCGATCGTGGTGCCGTAGCTTTGGCTGTTCTTAGAACAGACCAGACGAAAAACCAGCAGCATGAGCATGAGGCTATCGATGACCCGTCGGCGCAGACGCCACTGGCTATCGTAATCGGCGGCCACATCGCGGAAGATGTGGACCACCTGCTCCCACAACGAGATGAAGGAGTCCTCCAGGGTGCGGGTGCGGCAGGTCTGTAGGTCATTGCGGTAGCGTTTCTTGACTTCGACAGCGCGAGCCGAGCCGAGGAGTTGTTGCTGCCAGTCCGCTGCCCAGGGGATAGACGAAGATTTCCTTCTGGCTGGTGCGGCGCGGATGATCCGGCGCCCGCCGCTGGCATCCTTGCGTGAGCCCCAGGAACTGCCAATTGGCAGCCCGGTAACAGGTTCCCGCAAACTGGGTGGGATCTACAAAGGTTTCGATCAACAAGGGCCGATACGCGAATGCGCGCAACCAGTCTTCCCCGATTTGCCGTGTGGCGAGAGCAAGCGCATGACTGGCCAGATGCGGCACCTGAACCCAGGGAAAAATCAGGAACCGATCGTTGCTCAGCACCAGATGCAGCAGCTTTTTCCTGAGCTTGTCATCCCAACCAATCCAGCGGTCGCGCGGCGCCAGGTTCCAGGCCGACGAGGCGGAAAACAGCAAACAGCCGAGCCGCTGTTGGCTCGCTTGGGAGACGATAAAATAACCCAGATGGGCACCGATCGGCTGGCGGTAACCGAGATAGTGGAAGTGCTGTAGGCAGGCCTTCCACTGTTCGCGATCCGGTCCGGAAGATCCCACCGCTTCGAGCCGGATCGGCATCAACGTGTTCAGCGGCACCTCGATCGGTACCTGGGCAAAATCCTTATCCAACACCGGGACGCGTCGCTGTGGCGCTTGTCTGGCCTGCTTGGGCACAAGCCGGATTACCCCTTCGGCTTCCAGATCCTCCAGCAAACCCAAACAGGGCCCGATCTTGTCTTTGCCGTTAGGCGTTTTCCAGTCCAGGTGTTCGCACAGCGTGCGGGCCAGCTCGTTTCGGCTTAGGTTCGGAAATCGCTGAACCGTCTCCTGCACTTGTTCCAGCTGCTTGCGGGTGAATCTGCGCCCGCTGAACGTGGTCGTCAGCAAGTCCTCAATGGATTTCATTGCTTGTAACTTGCCAGGGACTCACCGAAAAGTCAAATAGAAAAACTACAGATTCTTATGCACCACCAACATAACTCCCCTCAATGCTTTACGTTCGTCATGGAAAGAACTTTTCCCGCCAGAAACAAAGCGAATGCCATTGCTTAGCCAAGGCGGGGTGGCTGCGCCATTAAGAAAATATCGCGTAGCATCCTTTATTGGCGCAGACGGGGCGGTTTGGTCAATAGATGCGAAGCCACCTCAATTCAGCAAGGAGCGCTTCGCGGAAATCGATGAGGATGCTCCGCGA
>JAFAHI010000404.1 GCA_019237325.1 Verrucomicrobiota bacterium
CGGGTCAGGCTACGCGTCCAGCAAGGCGGCGATTATGCGTTTTACCGAGTGCCTCAACGACACGACCAAAGATCGCGGCGTGCTGGCTTTCGCCGTGGATCCGGGATTGGTACGGACGTCGATGACAGAGCTGCAGCTCTACTCCGATGCCGGTAAAACTTATCTCCCAGGCATTCAGGAGCTCTTTGACAACGGAGTGAACATTCCGCCGTCGCGCGCGGCTGCGTTGATCACCGATATTGCCGCTGGGCGGTTTGACCCGCTTGCAGGACGGCTCTTGCGCGGCGTCGACGATCGCGACCTGCTTGAACAGGAGATGAAAGAGATCGTCGCGCGTGACGCACGGGCACTGCGCTTCAGTGGCGTGGAGCAGGCGAAGCTGTAGGAGCGGATCGCCAAAAAAGAAATAGCCGCAAAAAGGCACAAAAAGCGCAAAAAATTTTGTAAAATTAGGCAATCGATCCCGGGGTTAAACCTGGGCTGAGTCCTGTCGCCGCTTCCGACTTCGCCCCATCTCCCGTTTTAGCTACGTCGGACAAGTCGCGGCAAAGTTCGACAAGCCCCTACGGGACAAAAACATTAGCTTCTCAGACCGCCGTCTCTCCGCGCCTCCGTCTTCGAGCAACATCCAAGAGATATGCATCCATCGCTTTGCTGCTATCGGGATGGAAGGCATTTATCGCGCCCTTGCGATCGGCCTCAGTGATAATCACGATTCTCTCATTTGCTGCCACTCCTTTGAGAATACCGCGCGCAGCTTGTTCTAGGCTTATGGCGGAATCCGGAGCGCCGCCGGCTTTTTGCCAGATCGGCGTGTTAACGGTTCCGGGAATGATCGTGGAGAGGCGAATGTTTTCGTCCCAAAGTTCATAGCGTAGGGCACCGGTGAGTCCGATCAAAGCCGCCTTAGTAGCGCTGTACATGCTCTGGTACGCCATTGGTGCAAAACCGATTCCGGAGGCGGTGTTCGCGATGTGTCCTCCGCCTTGACCACGCATGATTGGCAATACCGCACAGCGGGCCGAAGAAGTTTACATCGAAAGCGAACTTCCAATCTGCGTCGGCGGCTGCGTCAAAAGATTGGTCAGACCGGCGCCGGCGTTGTTGAATAGGAAATGTATCTCGCCAGCGCCAAACTGTGCCGCGGACCGAATCATCGCCGCCACGCTTTCCTGTTTCGTCACATCAGTCTGGCACCCCATTACTTTTCCGGGATAGATTGTCTCAAGTCTGTCACGTTCGCTCTCCCAGTTTTTCAGCATTTAAGTCTGCCAGGACGACACCCTTCACGCCGAAGGAGAGAAGCAGTTCGGTCAAAGCAAGCCCTATTCCCGAGGCCGCACCCGTGACAACCGCGACCTTGTTCTCGTAATAGTCAGTCATCGTTTAAGTTTTCGGCTCTTTGCCGAAAGTCCCAATCTATATCTAAAAAATCATGTCCAGAATCGGCTTAGTTCGTTCGTCGTAAGCTTATTAAAGCAGCGTTCCGAGCAAGCGATAAACCTATGAGCGCAAACCCGACACTCTCAGAATACTTATTGTTGATCCGAAATAACGCTTGGTACCAGGATCTCACTCCCGGTGAGATCGAAGAAGCCATGACCCAATTTACGGCGTGGTTCGAGAAATTGAACAGAGAGGGCAAAGCCAAGAGCACTGCCCCCCTGGCCGCTGCCGGCAAAACAATCACCAAGCAGATGGTCACGGATGGACCGTTCGCGGAATCCAAGGAAGCGGTCGCGGGCTTCTTTGTGGTTGAGGCCGTGAGCCTGGATGAAGCCGTGGATATCGCCAAAGAGTGTCCTGGCCTCGAGTACGGGCAAACCGTTGAAGTACGAGCTTTCGCTACAGACGCTTTTGAAAATGAGAAGGCTCGGATAAACGAGGCAAGTTAACGAACGTCAGACTTCGCCTTGTCGCTTAGGCTCCCCACTTCGCCCCCATCGTTTTAGACTCTGGGAGGCTACGCCGGGCAGGCCGGGAACCGAGAGGGACGTCGACGGCTCTGGATGGTGATTCCTCACTTACTATAGGGTTCAGGCCGTGGTACGCACGCGGATCTCGGCTCGGCACGACTTTAGGCATTGCCCCGGAAACAGCAGATAAACGAGTCCTCGCCCTGCTGACCCTTCCACGCCTTTCGGGAGCCTCGCCCTACCAATAAGGCGGACTTGACGAGTTTAGTATTGCCTACTAATTACGTATCCTTTACGGATCAATGCCTCCATCATGGAATCTGACCTCCAAGAAACTTCCTGCCTGATTTCACTCGAATCGGAAAGAAACACTTTACAGCCGCCGTAACAATTATTGTGATTGCGGCCCAATAACTCGGCTGAAGTAGAAGCAGCCCAGTTATTTTCACGTTTCGTTTTCCGTTATCCGAAGAGACGAAGTCCATCGGTCTCACGTAGCCGTGCGGCTTTTATGCCGCCTTAACCAATAAAAATAGGACGTTGTTTTAACCAAGGAGATTCAATTGAATACCTCGAACATTCGGCGAGCCGCTATCGCGGTTGCCGCCGCCCTGCTAGCTATTGCAGGGACCAGCCCAGCCCAACAGAGTAGTCCTTCTTCCACCCCCGCCGCTGATCAGACTGCCAGCCAGCAAAGCGATCAATTACAGCAAGTTACCGTAACCGGTTACTTGGTACCGCGCATTGGAGATGGCCCTCAGCCGGTTGTCACTCTGGACCAGCAATTCATCAAAGATCAGGGGGACCAGACGGTAGCAGATGTGCTGCAACGATTACCGCAGAACGCCAACAGCTTTTCTCCTGCGGTCAATGCAGGGCAAAGCTTTTCGCCGGCCGGTTCTGATATCAACTTACGTGGCTTGGGCCCGAACGAAACGTTGACCCTCGTCGACGGGCACCGCGTCGCTCCGTTTCCCTTTCCTCAAGACGGCACCGAAAGCTTTGTGGATCTTAACTCCTATCCGCTCGCAGCCATCGACCGGATCGAAGTTTTGAAAGACGGCGGAAGCGCCACCTACGGGTCGGACGCGGTCGCGGGCGTGGTGAACCTCCTTCTAAAAGATGAATACGAAGGAGCCGACATCTTTTTTCACTATGGGGTAAGCCAGCGCGATGATTACTCCGTTTATCATCTCGCCGTTGTTTCGGGAATAGTAGATCACCTCAGCGACACCTCCAAATTCAGCATTCTTGGCGCATTCGATTACTACGAGTCGAGCCCGATCCTGATGTCGGATCGGGGCTATTCCTCGAACCAGGATCACACCTCGCTCGGATCATATTACAATTGGGACACGATCGACAGCCCCTACGGTAACTTCATCGATAACGCGGGGAATACCTATTCTGTCCGCCAAGGGACCAGGGGACCTAACATCACGAAAAACAACTTCTACCCAATTAACGCGCCGCTAAACGAATACGGGAGCGTTCAGGACTACGAAATCAATCCACGCGAACAGCGTTACGGTGGTTTGATCAAAGTCAACTACGAGCCAACGTCTTGGCTCAAGTTTTATGAGGAACTGACTCTTGAACGGAACAAAGAAAACAGCGAAATCCCCGATTACGGTCCCAGCCAGACCGACGGCATCGTTATTCCTGCAAATAACCCTTACAATCCATGGGGTCTTCCGTTAGTGCCGATTGGTAATGCTCTGCTCGAATTCGGGCCTCAAAAACAGGTGGCGACGATTGATTCCGTTACGACTATCAGCGGTGCAACCATTCAGCTACCTCACAACTGGTTTGTCGATGTCAGTTATGTTTATTCCGAAAGCGACGGAGATCGGACGACCTACAACCAAATTTCGCGCACCGGTTTGCAAGAGGCGCTCAATGGACATTTACCGGGCTTCATGGGTACCTACTATAATCCGTTCGTCGATTTCTCGGCGGTAAAACATCCAAACGGAGGGTTCGTCGATGCCCTCCGCCTAACGACAGATTCCAAAGCCCGCACCTCGGTCAGCACCTGGGCGATTAAAGCCGGCGGCGATCTCATTGATCTTCCTGGTGGCACTGTCACCGCGGGGTTCGGCGCCGAGTATCGCGATGACGCTTACGAAACGTCAGCGGACGAAAACTCGAAAATCGGCAACATCATCGGCAGTGGCGGTCCCCAAAGCACCACCAGCGCCAGACGTAATGTACAGAGCGCGTATGCTGAACTCACGATTCCGCTTCTGGGCAACCAATGGTCATTCCCTGGCGCCCGGCTTTTAGAAGTTGTCCTCCAGGAACGCTATGATCAGTACAGTGATTTCGGTTCCGCTGCTAAACCCAAGTTGCTTGTGCGTTACAAGCCCTTCGATGATCTCACCTTGCGCGCTACCTATTCGGAGGGTTACCGCGCACCTAACCTTCCCGAACTCTACAGCGGTTCATTCATCGAACAAGCGGCCCTGGTGGACCCTAAAAATCCTCAGCTCGGAACTCAAACCTATTTTGTCCATGTACAAGGAAACCCCGAGCTCCAGCCGGAGAGATCCTACAGTTACTATGCTGGAGCGGTGTGGACACCGGGTAGCAGCGATCCGGAACACAGCTGGTGGGGGTGGGCTAACGGCTTCACTGCTTACGTGGATTGGTTTCAAATCGCCGAAAGCAACAAGATTGCACAACTGGACCCGCAACAGGTTCTGGACGAGGAGAATCTATTCCCGGGC
>JAFAHI010000470.1 GCA_019237325.1 Verrucomicrobiota bacterium
GGCAGAAAGTTTCGCTTCAAGCCAAAGGCCAGCTTTGCCCGGGTTATCCCGACATCGGAACCGGCTTCGATGCGATGGTACTACAAGCGCTGAACCTCGATCCGGAGTCCGTCCGGAAATTCGTAAAAGAACAGAGTCCGACCTATCCCCAGTTCGAGAGCTGGGTCAAAGAGCAACCGGGAGTTAAAATCGATCGCGCGACGATCGACTCGCTCAACGGAGCTCTTCGAACCTACAATCATTCTGACACGGACCGGAAAACTATCTTGAGTGCGAATGGATATTCCGATGAGCCTCCGGCGCCTCACGATGCCATCGGTCTAAACAATTTGGAAGATTGGCTCGAATTCCACGGACGCGTGCTGGCAGCTTAATCGGAGCTCCCCGCTCGTAGGCCGCATTTGGAATCGATCAGCCTTATCGCTATCCACCGTAAGCCTTAGCCGACGGTCGCGTTACGATCGTGCCCGTCGGCGTGTTGCCTGCCGATTTAGTTCAGTAGGCGACTAACCGGTCAGATCGTTATTTCTCGCAAAAACAACACCTTCAGGGCGACTGCGGCGCGACAGGAACACCTCGGGAACTCGAACCCGTACACCCTTTTCGCTACCTTCGTTTACCGTTCGGCTAAGCTCAGGTCGAAGCCTTCCGTAAAAACCTTCTGTCTTTGTGTCCTTTGTGATCTTTCTGTATTGTAAAGTCAGCGTTTCCCAATCTTATATTCGTTGTCCGAACTCGAGCAGGTTGCCGTCGCAGTCGTAGATATGAAAATACCGCACGCCGACTTCAGGCAGGTTTGTCGGCTCACAGGCAAAGGTTACTCCCCTCTCGCGAAGAACGGTTGCCGCAGCGTCGACATTGGCAACTTCAAAAGCAAAATGCACAATCCCTTGAATGCTGTGTTGGGCCAAAATTTCTTTCCCGGCTAGAGCATTCTTTTCAGAGTCCTTTAGCTCGATTAGTTCTACGCCGAAACCCTGATATTCGAGTATCGCAACACTAAGATTCTCCTGGAGATCTACCTGCTTGGTCAAAGTGAAACCTAAATACTCCGAGTACCATTCGATACTCGTTTCCAGATTCGTGACTGAAATACCGAGATGAAGCGGTTTTGCGAGCGGGCCAAAGATTCGTTCTGCAAGCGAGGCTTCCATGCTCTTACTCTGCCCTGCTCCATCACGATCACAAGTCGTTAACCCGTCCGCCGATCGCGATAAATAGAGCGACTAAGATGAATGAGCGTATTGGTGGGGCGAAAATCGACTATCCCGTAGGTTACCACGAACAGGTCCATCGAGAGGCAACGTCTCGACCATAAAAAACATTTGGTAACGTGGGCAGTTGTACGTCAGTTGCTAAATATGATCATGGAAGATTCAGCCCAGGCGGTAACCACCGAAGACCGGCTCCGGGGAGCGGTGTGGGGGCAATTTGTCGGAGACGCGGCCGCTCTAGGCGCGCATTGGATCTACGATCTCTCTAAACTCTCAGCCAGATTCCCTGGTGGCGTATTTGGATTCGAGGCGCCGGCAGCCGGGGATTATCATGAATCGAAGAAGCCGGGAGATCAGACCCATTACGGCGATGGTGCTTTAATATTGCTGGAATCAATTGCCGAACATGGCGGCTTCGATCCTCGCGCTTTCGGTAACCGCTTTGTCGAGACATTTGGCTCCGCCAGTTATCCTGATTACTTGGATTGGGCGACTCAGGGGACGCTCAAAAATTACAGACGGTTCACGGAATCAAGTTCACCCGGCGACTATGACTTTCAGCAAGGAGCCGATGATGCCGAGGCCGCCACCGCTTCCAGGCTGGCTGGACTGGCCGTCCGTTATTGGCGTGACCCTGACTTGGCGGCGATAATCGAGTCTCTGACCCGGGTCTGCCAGAACAACCGGCGCGCCATCGGCTATATGAAGTATCACGGGCTGCTCTTGGTGGAGCTTTTTCTCGGACGCGATGTGCACGACGCCATAGAAAACGCGATAACGAAAGTCGCCCCGTTGGAGCCGCGCCTCAGCACCGAGCTTCGTCAGCAAACCAAGAAGGTGCTTGCAGAAAGCGGGAAGGAAGTGACGGAAGCCACCTTAGAATTCGGGCAAGCGTGCCCTTTGCCTCAAAGCTTCCCCTCCGCTCTTCATGCATTCTTAAAGCACAGCAACGATTTTGAGACCGCTATTCTCGCGAACTTGCGAGCAGGCGGCGACAATGCCGGAAGAGGAGCTATGCTTGGTTCCTGGCTGGGCGCACATCTCGGAGTCGACGCAATTCCGCGCGAATGGCGAAGCCGACTGACAGCCGCGCCGCGAATCTCCGCCACACTGGATAAGATCTTGCTCGACGAGGCGCGAACGAAAGTCAGCAGTCTTGGCGAACCTGATGGGTCTCGGTGAACCTGATGTTTCTTAGTTAAAGGCCTAGTGATTGGAGCCAAAGTTTGAACACTTCGCCAGGCGCGATTAGAGTGTTTGTTTCCCATGAGCACACCGACCGGAGAGCCACCTGCACCTTCAGATTTTATTCGCGACATCGTCGCGGAGGACTTGAAGGCCGGTAAGTATTCATTTAGCCACACCCGATTCCCACCGGAGCCGAACGGTTATCTCCATATCGGCCACGCTAAATCGATCTGCCTCAATTTCGGGATCGCCCGCGAATTTGGAGGGGTCTGTAACCTCCGCATGGACGACACGAACCCGACCAAAGAGGAAACTGAGTACGTTGAGTCGATTGCCGAGGACCTAAATTGGCTAATCGCCGGCTGGGCCGACCAGGTTCTCGGGCTCAAATCAAAAGGCAAAACTGCCGATGCCGAAGAGGTCGACGGAAAACTGGACTTTTCTTTGCAGCCGGTCGTCGGAGGAAAGCCCGCTCCAAATTCAGCACTCGACCACGGGCATTCCGAGCCCCAAACGGAGCCATTCTACGCCTCGGACTATTTCGAGCAATTTTTCGAATACGCGGTTCAGCTCATCAACAAAGGCAAGGCGTACGTGGACGAGCTCTCGCCTACCGACACGGACAGCTATCGCGTTAGCGGAAAGGAGAGTCCATTTCGGGGACGCTCGCCGGAGGAAAATCTAGGCCTCTTCCAGCGGATGCGGGCGGGCGAGTTTCCCGACGGTTTTTGCACGCTTCGGGCAAAGATTGACATGCAGTCGCCGAACGTCTGGATGCG
>JAFAHI010000529.1 GCA_019237325.1 Verrucomicrobiota bacterium
CCCGGCCGCCTGCCTTGAAAGCTCCGAGGCATGGCCCCCCGCAGACGTTAACTGCCTCAAAACCTTCGTAGACAACCGTGGAAAAATTCGCCCCGATCTGGCGTTGTCGTTCCCAAAGACTCGCAAGACGACAACGGGAGTGCGTTCCTGAAAACGGGCTGGCTGTAAGGCTCATAAAAGCTCGTTTTCAATTGACTCCTCCCACCAAACGGCCAACAAATTGGCACAACCCTCCCCAGACCCGCGGATCCGCGAGGAGGTAAAACGCCGCGCAGACCAACAACATTAAGAGTCCGGTTTTGAGTTCGTTCATGGGGCTACTCTTGGTCCTTATGCAAGCGCCATGCCAAGCAGGAGCAAAATTTTTAAGTACCTTATTACAAACAACTTATATCTTTCTTATTCGAGAGAGAGCTCCGTTCGTACGAGAAATCATCCCAAAATCGGGAATACGGAATCCCGTGCGTGGGACCCCTACTCGCAGTAAGCAGTAAGCGAGTGAGCAGAGCTTCCGGTTGCCGATTCCAGGTTGTAATGAATACTGAATTAGCGCTCTCTGTTTGCCACCAACTGCTTACTACTTACTGCTTACTCTGAGACGGCTGCTTTTGCCGGGCTGACCTTGCTCCACCCGCCAGTTTGCTCCGCATAATTCGATGGACAAGAAACCAATCACCGTCCGAAGCCAGCAATCGACGCAGACGCAGGTTTATGTCAGCCTTTTCCTGGACGATCTCCAGAGCATCGAGATCGTTGAGAGCGCGCAACCTCGGCTGAGCGCCATCTTCGCCAGCGGCGAAATAAAGGTTGAAGGCCTCGAGTTAACGCACCTTTTTCAAATCCGTGACAGTCTTCTCAGTCTTCGCTCGGACGCGTTTGAGGGCGTCCCCACGGACAATATCCATGTCTCCGTTCGGAGCGCCGGAGGAACTGAGATTTAACGCGCGGAAACGCCGGGAACCAACCGCGAATGGACACGAATGGACGCGAATAAGAAACGAGAACAAACCGTAGATGCATGCAGATCGATGATTGGTGATTGGTGGGGCGAGGCTCCCGAAGAGCTGCCGACTCGAACGAAGCGACCTGAATTCACCAGTCAAGCCGCGATGTTATGTCTATAAGCGGGCCGAGCCATGGTCTATCGCGGGGTCACGGCTCGGCGCGTTTATAGGCCTTGCTCGCTGATTCGCCGGAGTTTGGGGTACGGCTTTGCTGAAACGCTGGATCGTTCGGGAGCCTCTACCAAAATCTCACCAATTACCGATCCGCGTTCATCTGCGGTTGAATTTGCTTTGGCCGTTATTCGCGTCCATTCGCGCTTGATTAACGGATTTCCCCGCGGCTACTTGAAGTCCAGGCTTTCGATGGCTTTGATCGTCGCCTTGAGGACCTTCAGCCGGGCATACCATTTGTAGTTTGCTTCGACGACGGTCCATGGAGCAACGCTGGTTGAAGTCTCCAAAAACATGTCCTGGGCGGCGTCATTGTGATCATCCCAATGCCGGCGATTGCGCCAGTCTTCCTCAGTAATCTTCCAGTGTTTAAGCGGATCGGCTTCTCGGCTTTTAAAACGGTTTAGCTGCTCGTCTTTGGTAATGTGGAGATAAAGCTTAACAATTACCGTTCCATCATCGACTAACGTCCTTTCAAACTCGTTGATTTCTCGATACGCTCGCTTCCATTCAGGTCCGGTAGCGAATCCTTCGACCCTTTCGACGAGAACCCGGCCGTACCAGGAACGGTCGAAGATCACCATTTGGCCATAGGCGGGAAGCTTGTTCCAAAACCGCCAAAGATAATGGTGCCCATATTCTTCTTGGGTCGGCTTAACAATCGAGTAAACCCGATAATGACGAGGATCTAATCTCTCCACTAACCGCCGGATCGCGCCGCCTTTACCGGCTGCGTCCGGCCCTTCAATCGCGATGACCACGGAGTTTTTAGTCTCCGTCAGAGCACGCTGCAGGTTGAGCAAGGACAGCTGATAGTCCTTCAGCTTTTCCTTATATTCTTCCTGATCGATGGCCCGATTCTGATCGAGGGCATCGAGAACAACACGTTTGGGAGACCATCTTTCTTCCTTAGGCGTGGGCATGGAAATGTCTAAACGGGGCATATCAACGGGGAGTATCGAAAGCTTCGCCGGTTAACATCAGAGGCAGGCCGTCGCGAACCGGATAACACAATCCAGCTGAATCGCAAATAAGACAGTCGTCCAAAAGCTCGCTGATCAATTCTCCGTTCCGATTACGGACAGCGGATTTTCGAATCGCTACATTGATCTGTTCTAATTCGGCCGGCGTCGCAGTGCGCAAAACCCCTTTTGTCTCCGGACATCGAAGCAAGGCTAGAAGCTGGGTGTCCATGGCGCGGGGGATTTATCGTCCTCGTACTCGTCGTCGTCCTCGTCCTCGTCCTCGAAAATGCTTTTTTCTTCGACGGTTCAGATCGGCCGTTGCGATAGTTTAGCGTGCTATTCGATCCCGTAGTTGTATGCAGACGGCTCGAGAACGAGGACGACGACGAGTACGAGGACGATTAATGGCTAGGCCGCCTTAGTACTTCGGCATCGAAGGATCAACCCTATCGGCCCACTCCATAATGCCGCCCTCCAGATTGTAGAGTTTGCGGAAGCCTGCGTCCGAAAGGACGTGGAGTGCACGCGCGCTTCTGGTGCCGCCCTTGCATTGCAGCACGATCTCGTCAGCGCTATCCAACTCGCTCAACCGGCTGGGCAACTCACCTAAAGGAATCAGCCGAGCCCCTGGGATATGGCAAATTTCATATTCATACGGCTCACGGACATCGACCAGGACGAATGGATCTTTGCGGTCGAGCTTCGCCTTCAGATCGACCACAGAAATGCCTGGCACCGCCATCTCTTGCTTCGCCTCCTCGTCGGCTTGCGGTAACCCGCAAAACTGCTCGTAATCGATCAGCTCGTGGATCGTAGGATTCTTGCCGCAAATCGGACAATTTGGGTCAGGCCGGACTTTGAACTCACGAAATCGCATCTTCAACGCATCGAAGTTGATCAACCGTCCGATCAATGGATCTCCGACGCCGAGAATCAGCTTCACTGCTTCGATAGCTTGGAGAACTCCGATGATGCCGGGTAACACACCGAGAACGCCTCCTTCAGCGCAGCTAGGCACCATGCCAGGAGGGGGCGGCTCGGGGAACATGCAACGGTAACATGGACCACCCAGGTGCGGCGCAAACACGGTCGCCTGACCATCGAACCTGAAGATGGACCCATAAACGTTCGGCTTTTTGGTCAGTACGCAGACGTCGTTTGATAAATAACGCGTCGGAAAGTTGTCAGTCCCGTCGACGATAATGTCGTAGTCTTGGACTAACTCCATCGCGTTCTCGCTCCGGAACAGGCAATCGTGAAGATCAACTTGGACGTTTGGATTCACGGCCTTAATTTTGTCCTTCGCCGAATTGAGTTTTTTGCGTCCAACGTCGTCGGTACCATGCAAGATCTGCCGTTGCAGATTCGAGAAATCGACCACGTCCGGGTCAACCAATCCAAGGCGGCCGATCCCAGCCGCTGCCAGATAGAGCGCGATCGGTGATCCCAACCCTCCGGTCCCAATACAAAGAATGGAAGCCGCTTTCAATTTCTTCTGCCCTTCAAGCGTAACCTCCGGCATTATCAGGTGCCGGGAGTATCGGGCGATTTCGTCGTTGCTAAACTGGACATCGGTCCAGCGACTTTCCGGAATTATACTAGCAGCCATAAACCAAGAGTGAGGAACGTAAGCGCCGACAGCCAAATAGCAACCCACAGTGAGGAGAACGTCGAACCAGCGAATGGGCGAGCGGTAGGGCGAAAATCTCGGCGCGCGTGGGGCAGGCCATCTAGATCAGGCGGCTCCGAGCCGGATTTGAGCCATTTGGTGAACCTATATCGTACCCGTACTCGTCGTCGTCCTCGTCCTCGAGCGGTAACGCGTTCATATGGTGTGCCATTGCCCAACCGCCTGGAGGGGAGCCGCTTTGGCACGTACCCGTTCACCCTGCGATTTTCGTCTCAACGCTAATACGACCGAAACGTGTGAAAACAGGCGGCTCCCGCGAACATCTCAACGCGATGCAGCTCTATGGGCCGGGTGTAAGCGAATCGAAGCCACGACGGAAGACATCGCGCTGAGACGTTTCCGGGAGCCGCCTGTTCTCACATTTTTAGGCGGGACCAACGATAAGGCGAATGTTGCGAGGGCGGCGGGAGACGCACCAAAGCGGCTCCCCTCCAGGCGCTGAGCAGTCGCACGCCATATGAACGCGCCACAACTTTCGAGGACGAGGACGACGACGAGTACGATATAAGACTACACCCAAAACCGCTGTTACGCCGACACCGCCTACTCCGGGGGGTACCACCACTTATGAACGTCGCGTTCGAGAAGCTCATCGGCCGCCGACGGTCCCCAACTACCGGCTGCGTAATTCGGAAAATCTTTCGGCGGATTATTCCCCCAGGCATCCAGAATCGGCTGAGCGGCTTCCCAAGCCGCTTCCACCATGTCCGATCGATGGAACAAGGTGGAATCGCCTACCATGCAATCGTAGAGCAGCTTTTCGTATCCCGTCGTCGGCGCTCGCTCACCGAACTGCGAGTAGTCAAAATCGAGATGCACTGCGTTCGTGGCTAACGTTGGACCAGGCACTTTGGCTCGCACCTGAAAGGTGATGCCTTCATCCGGTTGAATATTAAAGATCAGACGGTTCGGAGCGATCATTTCATTTTCGTTCTCGCCGAATAATCCAAGGGGCGGGACCTTAAACCGAACCACGATCTTTGTGGAACGTTTAGCCAACCGCTTGCCGGAGCGCAGGTAGAACGGCACACCCGCCCAGCGCCAGTTATCAATCATTAGCTTCACCGCCGCGTATGTCTCCACGGTCGATTCCGGGTTAACATTTTTTTCTTGGCGATAACCTGACACGCTCTCACCACCAACTTGACCCGGCCCATACTGGCCCCTGACCGTCGACGCTAACGCCTCCTCCGCACTGGTGCGACGAACCGCCTGCAGAAGCTTCACTTTCTCGTTCCGCACCACCTCGCCCTGAAGCGAGTTCGGTGGCTCCATGGCGATCAGGGCCAGCAACATGAACATGTGATTCTGCATCACGTCTCGGAATGCGCCTGCCGATTCATAGAAAGCTCCCCGTCCTTCCACCCCGATGGACTCAGCCACCGTCAATTGAAAATGGTCGATGTAACGCCGGTTCCAGATCGGCTCGAATACCGCGTTGCCCAAGCGAAATACGAGGAGATTCTGCGCCGTCTCTTTACCCAAATAGTGATCGATTCGGTAGATCTGATGTTCCTGCAATGCGCCGGTTAAATTGCGGTTCAACTCCAGCGCTGAAGCCAGATCGTGGCCGAATGGTTTTTCAATGATTACCCGGCGCCAATTGCCCTCTTCCTTGGTCAAGCCATATTGAGCCAACATTTTCGCGATCGTCGCAAAGAAAGAAGGCTGGACCGAAAGATAAAAAAGTACGTTCCCATTGGTCCCCAACTTTTTCGCGGATTCCGCGAGGCGTTGCCCAAGTCTTTCGTACGTCTTCGGATCGTCAAAATTTCCGGGACAATAAAGCATCCGGTCTCGAAAACCGTCCCAGATATTCGGGTCAACCGGCTGAGTCCCGAGTTGAGTCAGGTCTTTCCCTAACCGATCCTGGAACTCCTGATCGTTCATCTCGGATCTAGCAACGCCAATGATACTAAAGTTCTTCGGCAATAGATGATACGAAGCCAGGTTATACAGCGACGGGATCAGCTTACGCTTAGTGAGATCGCCAGACGCTCCAAAGATAACAATCGCACACGGTTCGCCGGCACGCGGAATCGGTTGGCAAGGATTCATAACGCTAGCTTAATCACCCGCAAAAAGGGCGATATGGCTAACGAAATGTTCGATCGCACACAAAAAGGCGTGGCGGCAGGAGTGTTGGAGTGAGGGAGTATTGGAGTGGTGGAGCAGCGGAGGATTGGGTATTTGGGATGATGGCCAACAAGCGAAAGAATAAGAATCGTGGGTATCAGCAGTTAAGGGTGTGGGAGGATGCCATTAGGTTGTACGCCGAAACGTGTCGGCTAGTTGGGAAATGGCCGTTCGAAATGAAGCGAATTGCCTCGCAGGCCATGGCGTCGGCTGACTCAGTTCACCGGAACATTGCTGAAGGGTACTGCCGTCGATCGATCCGGGAATACATCCATTATCTTTACATCGCTCTCGGATCGCTTGGCGAGAGTGTCTCAGGTTATTGCGCCTATCGGACGGCAGATCAGCTCTCGGAAGAGGCTTTCGAAATGCTTGACCAACTAGCATTTAAACTAGAAAACGGGCTGCTCCGTCTAGTAGAAGCTCTCGAACGCAAACAGGATGCAGGAGATTGGACCGATACGCTGATTGTCCGGGAATCCAACGCGGTTTACCTCGCAACACCACCCGACGACCAATAAAGCGCTAATACCCCAGCACTCCACCGCTCCAATACTCCATTACTCCGTCACTCGAACACTCCTTCCGCCACCCCTTCACGCCTCCCACCTCGCCCCCCTCCCCATGCTCAACCTCATCTGGCTAGCTTTGCTCCTTTCCGGGGTCCTAGTGGCCGTATTCACCGGAAAACTTGATGCCGTTGGGCAAGGAGGACTGAACGCCGCTAAGTCCGCGGTTATGGATCTTGCCCTCCCGCTGGTTGGAGTCATGGCCCTTTGGCTGGGTCTGATGCGGCTAGCAGAAAAATCAGGGCTGATTCAACGACTCGGACGATTGATCCGGCCGGTCATGTTACGGCTTTTTCCAGATGTCCCCAGCGATCATCCGGCAATCGGCGCCATGATGATGAATATCTCCGCCAATATGTTGGGGGTAAGTAACGCCGCTACGCCGCTCGGTCTCAAGGCGATGACGGAACTCAACCGGCTGAACTCGAAGCCGGGCGTCGCCACCAACGCCATGTGCACCTTTCTGGCAATCAACACAGCCTCGATTCAACTGATTCCGGCAACCGCTATCAATCTGCTCGCGATTAATGGTTCGAAAAATCCCTCAGCGATCGTGGGGTCAACTCTGCTGTCGACTGGGTTTGCCACCATCTGCGCAATCATAACCGTCAAGCTGTTGCAGCGGGTCGGTCCGTTTCGTTGGGAAAACCAGCCGGAAACACCCGATCCCCAGGAAAACCCGGCTCAAACCGAATCAGAAGAAGAACAGCCGAAACCGGATCCCGCTCAATCTCCGCAAAAGACGGGGCCGTCTTGGGCTCGTTGTGCGCTGTTGGCTCTGTTACTGATTTTTGCAGGCGCTTTCGTTAGTAAAGCGTTTCCCTATTTCTTCGGGGCAGCGCCTTGGCCTTCCGACTCGCTCTCCGCCGCGATCCTTGTATTGAAAGCGCTCTCCCCGATTGCCGTACCCTTTGTGCTAACATTTTTCCCTCTGTATGCCTTTGGAAGTGGTGTTCCCATCTACTCGGAATTTATCGAAGGCGCGAAGGAAGGGTTCCAGACTGCACTCCGTATCATCCCTTATCTCGTAGCGATGTTGGTTGCGATTGCCGTGTTCCGCGAGTCCGAAGCGTTAAACTTTTTGCAACTGCTGCTTGGGCCGATCTTTGGTGTTCTTCAGATCCCGAACGAAATGCTCCCAATGGTCCTGATGCGACCGCTCAGCGGTAGCGGTTCACTCGCCGTTCTAAGCGACATGATAAAACATTTCGGGCCGGACAGCTTGCTTACCTACACCGCTGCGACGATCTACGGCAGCGCGGAAACTACTTTTTATGTGATCGCCGTTTACTTCGGCTCTGTTGGGATCACGCGCATCCGGCACGCGGTTTTCGCCGGCTTGCTTGCTGACTTAGCCGGGGCCGTCGCAGCTGTTTTTGTATGCCGATTGCTGTTTGCTGGATAGCATATTCGGTAGGGACGGGCTCCTGCTCGTCCGAGACTGTCCTGTTGCGCCACGAAAGCTGGAGGATGCCGGACGAGCAGGAGCTCGTCCCTACCGAATGCCCTACCGGCCTCGCCCTACCATTTTCATTTGCTATCTGCTATTTGCTATTCGCGCAGCGCTTCCCCCATGAACAAAACATCTGACACATTCCCGGAATATCGCCCGCTCGACGAAAACTCGGTGATCAGTTTCGTAGGCCAAATCCAGCCGGTACGAGAAGCACTTGGTGCCAATCCGGAAACCTGGCGAATGCGCGAAGTCGGCGACGGAAACCTGAATCTAGTGTTCATCGTCACCGGAGAGAAGGGAGCAGTGGTGATCAAACAAGCGCTTCCCTACCTTCGTTGTGTTGGCGAGGCCTGGGCCCTTCCGTTGGAGCGCGCCTATTTTGAAAACGAGGCACTAAGCGAAGCGGCGAAGTTTGTTCCACACCTACTACCAAAACTTTATCACTACGATGCCAAGCTGGCAGCGATTGTGATGGAATTCCTGTCGCCGCACATCATTTTGCGGAAAGGATTCATCCAGGGTATCCGCTACCCGCGCTTGGCTGGGGACATCGCCGAGTTCATGGCGCAGACCCTCTTCAAAACTTCCGATCTCTATCTCGACGCCGCGACCAAGAAAGCTCGGATGGCAATCTTCTGCCGTAACACCGAGCTTTGTAAAATCACTGAGGATCTGGTTTTCACCGATCCATACCGCATCGCCAAGCTCAACCGCTGGACTACCCCGCAACTCGACGATATCGCCCTACAATTTCGGCAAGACGGCCCTCTCAAAACTGCCGCCCAACGCTTGAAGCTCAAATTCCTAACGTCTGCTGAAGCCTTAATTCATGGGGACCTGCATTCGGGTTCGATCATGGCTACTCCCGAGGATACCCGAGTGATCGACCCGGAGTTCGCTTTTTATGGACCGATGGGATTTGATGTCGGCGCCGTGATCGGAAATCTACTTCTCGCCTTCTTGTCGCAGGAAGGACACGAATCTTCCCCGGGCCAAAGGAAAGAATATCGAGCTTGGCTATTGCAGACCGTCGAAGAGACGTGGAATCGGTTTGAGCAAAGGTTCCTCGAGTTATGGCACGAAAACGCTACGGGCGATGCTTACCACGCCAGCCTATTCGCGGACCCGGTTTCTTTGGAAGCGTTAGCCG
>JAFAHI010000096.1 GCA_019237325.1 Verrucomicrobiota bacterium
GAAATCCCGGAGGTCCGGAAGCTGGCTGATATCTTTGGGAGCGCCAACGTATCCAAGGATTTGTGCGGCGAGCGCACCATACGGATAAAGGCGCACGGGCGTTGAGTGTACTTGCAACCCCGGGAACTCGACGTCTCGTTCGGCGAACTCACTGAAAGTCAAAAAATCGAGATCCTGCCGGTAAACGAATGGTACCAACTGCTGATTCCGGAACTGCGTCTCAAGTCGTTCCGTGTTGTAGGGTTCGGCCAATCCAAACTTCTTGAGCTTCGGAATCACGGTTTGATTGACGATTTGAACGATGTCCGGCTCACGCCGGTTGTGAAGCATCCCGCTTGAGTCCTTTTGCAGGTACTCTTTTTTTGGCACATCGCCGAACTGCTGCCGATAGCCGCTCACTAGATCAGGAAAATAGAAATCGACGTCGTAGGTAACACGATTCGTTACCAAAGCGACGCCATTCCGGTCCAGGATCTCACCTCGCACCGCCGGTAGCCGAACAGTCACCTGAGAGGCGCCCTTGATTTTGCTCCGATAATAATCCGCCAGCTTCACCTGCACCCACCAGAGCCGTAAGCACACGGTGAGCATACAAATTAAAATGACCCCACCTAGCACCCAGATCTCGACGCCAATTTCGGGCCGTTGTCTTCTGCCATCCATTTTCGTTACGACATTTCTGACCGTTGAACATAGCCGGGAAACCGTTTCTTGCATCCACAGCTTGTATCGCAAGGGAGGGCGCGCGTCCTCGCGCGCCGTGAAAACGCGTCACCCACAAACTCATCCCACCCGGAAAGAAAGCGCGCGAGGACGCGCGCCCTCCCTTGCAATGCAAGCTATGGCCTCTAAATAGATGCTTTTGCATCTATTTAGAGGCAGCTTTTATTGGTGTGCTTTGGATAAAGATTTTCGACAACCAGCCGCTAGCGTACCGACGGCTCATCGTCTGGCTCGCTTCACTGAATCGGTCATCAGAGAGATGACACGGGTCGCAAATCGCTACGGCGCCATCAATCTCTCCCAAGGCTTCCCAGACTTCAACCCACCTCAGGAACTGATGGAAGCGGCCGCGAATGCATTACACGGCGAGTACCATCAATACGCAATCACCTGGGGCCAACCGGAATTCCGAGAAGCGCTTGCTGCTAAGCAAGCGCGTTTTATGGGTCTGCCCCTGGATCCCAACGAACATTTCGTGGTGACCTGTGGCGGAACCGAGGCCATGCTCGTCGCCTTGATGACCGCGTGTAATCCGGGCGATTCGGTCATCATTTTCTCTCCGTTCTACGAGAACTATGGAGCGGACACGATTCTAGCGGGCGCGCACCCAATCTACGTTCCGCTGCGGCCGCCGCGATTCGATTTTGACCCGGACGAGTTACACCGGGCGTTCGCGCGAAAACCCAAAGCCATCGTCATCTGCAACCCCTCCAATCCCACCGGCAAGGTCTTCACTAAGGAAGAACTTCTTTTTATCGGAGAGCTCGCCGCGCAAGCTGGGACCTTCATTATCACAGATGAAGTGTACGAGCACATCGTCTACCCACCGCATCGGCACACTTACACCGCAGCGTTGCCCGGATTTTTCGAGCGGACTCTAACCGTCGGTTCGTTGTCGAAGACTTATGCGATCACGGGATGGCGATTGGGGTTTCTGTTGGCGGCTCCCGAAGTGATCTCGGCCGCGCGAAAAGTACATGACTTTCTTACGGTAGGAGCCGCTCACCCTCTGCAACAAGCTGCAGTGACCGCTCTCCGTTTCCCGCAACCGTACTATGACCAACTAGCGCACGATTATGCAGCGAGAAGAGAACTGTTCACCGGGTACTTGCGAAAAGCGGGCTTAACCTTTGTTGAACCGCAAGGCGCCTACTACGTGCTCGTGGATATTTCCGAGTTTGGCCATTCCGATGATACCGCCTTTTGTCATTGGCTCGCCAAAGAGATTGGGGTCGCAGCAGTACCTGGCTCGAGTTTTTTTGCTGAACCCGTGAATCATTTGATCCGGTTCCACTTCGCAAAGCGCGATGAGACGTTGCATGAAGCCGGCCGGAGGTTGTTGCGGCTGCGGTGAGGGAGCGAATGGGCGAAACGGCGACACGGCGACACGGCGCGAAGTGCGACTGGAGGGAAGCCGCTTTGGATCGCACCCAACAGACCCTCTATGTTTGTCACGGCGCGTGCACGACCGGAAATCTCGTCAAACGGGCGGCTCCCGGGAAAGTTTCAACGCGTCTTAGGTCTGTCGGCCCGCAACCGGATGAATAATTTCCGAATCGAACGCTGGACAGAACATCGCGTGCAGTAATTTGCGGGAGCCGCCTGTTTAACCCCATTTTTTTGTCGTCCTCGCGCTCGAAAGAAAATTAAGAGATCTTTAGGCACGACCCAAAGCGACTCCCCTCCAGGCGCTTCGCGCCCAATCGCGGTTTCCCGCCTACGCCTTCACGTGCCCCTGGCCGATCACCTGATATTTGTAAATCGTGAGTTCCTCGAGCGCCATCGGGCCGCGGGCATGTAGACGGTCCGTACTGATGCCGATCTCGGCTCCGAATCCGAATTCTCCCCCATCGTTAAACCGAGTTGAAGCGTTCCAAAACACAGCCGCGGAATCGACCTTGTTTAGGAACTCGTTGGCAGCCTGTTCGTCGTTCGTTACGATGCTGTCACTATGGTGAGAACCGTAAGTTTCGATATGTGCGATTGCATCGGCCGCAGTTGGCACTACACGCACCGAAAGAATGAGATCGAGGTGTTCGGTTCGCCAATCTTGATCGGTAGCGGGTCGAACACCGGAGCCGAGGATGGCTTGGGTTTCAGCGTCTCCCCGCAGTTCAACACCGCGATGCTGCAACTCGGGGCCGCATCGCTTCAAGAATTCTTCGGCTATTCCGGCGTGCACCAAAAGCGTCTCCGCCGCGTTACAAACACTAGGACGTTGGCATTTGGCGTTAATGACGATTGACTGCGCCATATCTAAGTCGGCAGCCTGGTCCACATATACGTGGCAAATACCGTCAAAGTGCTTGATTACCGGCATCCGGGCGAAAGCAGTCACCGTTTCGATCAGCTGCTTACCGCCTCGAGGAATAATCAGGTCGATAAATTCGGCCATTTCGGACATGGCTCGCACCGCTGATCGATCGACCGAAGAAACAACCTGAACTGCGTCTTCGGGAATGCCGGCGTGACGGCACCCAGCTCGGAGAGCCTCACCCAGCGCGATATTGGACGCTAACGCTTCGGAGCCGCCCCTCAAGATGACGGCGTTACCGGTTTTCAAGCACAGGGAAGCTGCATCACTAGTGACGTTCGGGCGCGACTCAAAAATGATGCCGATCACCCCGATTGGAACGCGGACCTTTTTAAAACGCAGTCCGTCAGGCCTGGACCATTCCTTAATCACCTGTCCTACGGGATCCGGGAGCCGAGCCACCTCGCGCAGGCTCCGGCAAATGGCTGCCAATCGGCCATGATCCAGCTTCAACCGATCTAAGAGAGCGGAAGAGAGTCCATTGGCAGCACCTTGCTGCAAATCCGATTGATTCGCCGCCAGAATTTCAGGCTCGGTCTTTTCTATCTGTTCAGCCGCTGCGATTAATGTCGCACTTTTTTGCTGCTCGGATCGAGTCGCTAGTTCCTTGGCTGCCTTGCGAGCGCGGGCGCCGGTCGACAAAAGTTGTTCACGGATGTCGCTCATAGGTCAGACCAAAAAACAGAATTTAGGATCCGCAGATTACTCAGATTACGCAGATTTCGGCTCGAGACTTGGCGGCGGCTCTTCCAGTAAAAACCTTTCCCTTGCTCGCTCGCGCTTTCCTTAGTCATAGAAACCTTTTGAACTCTAAAACTAAAATCTGCGCAATCTGTGTAATCTGCGGATTTTTTCATCTTTTGGATCCGCGGTCACACCGCAAAACGGGTGCCTACAGATTCTCCATTGACTGCTTGCAGTAGGACACCGGCTCGGAGCCCGCTGCCGATCACCGCCGGAATACCGGCCTGTCGGGCAAAGTTTGCGGCTTCGAGTTTGCTGATCATGCCGCCTCGCGAATAGACGCCCCCTTCCCTGGTGGCCAAGGACCTGACGGACTCGATGTCGTTGACTTCGGCGATCCTGGTTCCGTCGTTGGCCAATAATCCATCCACGCTGGTCAATATCACTAGCAAGGTGGCCCGGCACAACATCGCGACTTCAGCAGAGAGCATATCGTTGTCACCGAAATTCAGCTCTTCCACGGCCACAGAATCGTTTTCGTTAATGACCGGGATCACCCCGCCGAATTGGAAGAGACGCTCAAGGGTGTTGCGGGCGTTCTCGTAACGCATACGGCTATCCAGATCTTGGTGCGTCAGCAGCAGCTGTGCTACTCGCAGATCGTGCCGGCTGAAAAGCGTCTCGTAAAGGCGCATCAAGCGGGATTGTCCGACCGCCGCGCAAGCCTGAATAGACGGTAGATCGGTTGGCCGCTCGTGGATGCCAAATTGCATCATTCCCGCCGCCACAGCGCCGCTACTGACCAAAACACACTGGTATCCGGACGATGTCAGTTCTGCGACTTCGGTTGTCAATCGCCGGATCTGCGACATATGAAGTCCGTCCCGGGTCGGCTTTGACAAAATCCCGCTTCCGAACTTTACGACGATTCTCTTCCGTTTATCTGCCATCAACAGGGAATATAAAGCAGAGAAGCCTAAGGAGTCCAAGGAGTTCGAGGCGAGGAGTCAGGAGCTAGAAGGGCATGGCTCCGTTAATCGTCCTCATCCTCGAGCGGGTTCGCGCGTGTGATGCGTGAATACGCGGGGTCTGATATGCCAGGGCTGCTCTCCTTCGGTTTTCCATCAAAGAGCTGCGCCGCGTGGCAAACGTTCCCGGGAGCCGCTTGCTGCAAGCCGATATAGCTGCCGACTTATAAAGTGGCTCCCCTCCGGACGCTGGGTCTCACACATCACGCGCGAACTCGATCGAGTACGAGGACGATTAACGACGCCGCGCCCTCCTGGCTCCTCGATTCTGGCTCCTGACTCCTCGCCTTGGACTCCTTGACCGCTTTGCCAGGCTCAAAACGCATGTTATCTGAGGATGAAGATGCAAGCTGCCAACATCATAGATCTCATCCGAAAACAGGCTGAATTGCAGCCGGACAACGTCGCGTTCGCTTGCGTCGATTCCAATGAGAGAATCAGCTATCGGGACTTAATGCAGCGAGTGAACGCTGTGACTGATTGGCTGCAGGCCCGCGGATGCCAGCGTTTTGAACGATGCGGTTTGTATTGCCCCGAAGGGCCTCAGTTTCTGGTCAATGCGCTGGGTATCTTGGCGGCTGGGTTAGCAGTGGCTCCAATCAGCATCAACGTTCCACCGCAAGAACTCGACCGGGTCATCGGTGCTGCGGGGCTCCATTGGCTGCTAGGTGCTGACAAAAGGCTCCTCCGATTCCCTTTCGCCGGATTCGTCGATACTCAAGACGACCACGATTACCGAGCCACAAACCCAGCGTATATCAGGTTCACCTCTGGGAGTACCGGCCCGAGAAAAGGCGTTTTGCTGGGGCATAGCGCCATCCTAGATCGTCTTGCGACGGCCGACGCGATTCTTCGGATTACCCCACAAGATCGAGTCTGGTTTCGTCTGCCGATGGCCGACCATTTCGTGGTCTCAATTCTGCTTTATCTTTCGCGAGGCGCGAGCGTGCTAACCACTAGGAGTCAGGAACCAGAGATTTTGTCACAGCTCGTCTCTGAATTCAGACCCACGATCATTTATGGATCACCGGAGTCCTATTCAGCATTGATAGAAAAACTTTCCGGCGATTTGGCAACGGTCCGGCTCGCTATCTGCACTACTACCTTGCTCGCGTCCAAAACGCGAAACGCCTTTCAGAGCCGCTTTGGAAGGCCGCTCAATCCAGCATTGGGCATTATCGAAGTTGGTTTGGTCACGCTAAACCACACCGAAGATAAACCGGACTCAATTGGGACCGCGATGCCTGGATACCAAGTCACGCTGCTGGATGACAACGGTGTCAAAGTGTCGCCTGGCAAACCCGGCGAGTTGTATGTTAACGGCCTTGGTCTCTTAGATGCTTATCTGGCTCCTTGGCGGCCACGCGCTCAGATTCTGGGCACCGAAGGTTATGCCACAGGTGACTTCGCAACGATGGATGAGTCCGGTTATCTGCGCCTGGTCGGGCGAAGCAAAAGCCGGTTGGAGGTGAACGGTCTTCATTTCTTTTGCGAAGAGCTCGAACAAATCATCAATAGCTATCCGGGAGTACAAGAGAGCATCGTTTTCGTCGACCCAAGTACTCGCGCTTTATCAGCTGAAATAGTTTCGCAGACCGAGTCGCTCGAAGGGTTAACCGATCTATTGCGCCAGCGATTGGACCCCCGGCAAGTACCGGTTTCGTTTCGCAGAGTCGCGGAACTGCCCCGAACACCAAACGGCAAACTGCTACGGCATTAGGCTGGCCCCGCAGATTGAGGCGCGTCCTCGTTCAGGAGCCGCCTCGCGGCTGCGGGACGGGGCGAAGCGGTCGGTCGATGGAGGGGAGCCGCTTTTACCCGGACCCCGTTTGCACGCATATTCTTAAAGCCCGCGCTTATCAAGTTGGGCGTGTCCGAGCAGGCGGCTCCCGCGAACGTCTCCTGACGCCCCTATAACCCACCGCGATTCATTTCGTTTCCTATCAATGCAACACGATAGGCAAACCGCGTCGTGGGACGTTTCCGGGAGCCGCCTGCTAGACAACTTCTCAGAAATGCGACGGTAGTTTGCACGATCAGCTCAGGTTACGCGCAACCTTCAAAAGCGGCTCCCCTCCAGCCGACCGCGGTCGCCCTCGTCCCGCGGCCGCGATAACAAATAGCAAATCCGGCACATAGTACCGAACGGTGTCTTGCGGAATCTTTGCTATTTGCTATCTGCTATTTGCTATTCTGGACGAGCTTCGAGCGAGTCCAGGATACCCCCGAAAATGCCCACCGCGCCGAACGCATTAAGACCGCGGCAGACCATTGGATTTCGAACCGCAATCTTGCAGCTCGTTCTCGGCGCCCTTTTTTTCTCAGTAGGGACAATTGGGGTTGTTGGTTACGTCAACTCCGAACGAAGCCTAGAGGAAATCCGGCAACAGCATTTTAGCTTGGTTAGCCTCACGCTGTCACGCGAGGTGAGCCGGATCCTCGAGCCGGCAGAACAGATCTTGCCAGAGCTCAAGAATTTTACTGATCGCGGAGTGATCAACCCATTGGACTTAGACCGATTGGGGATATTCCTTGCTGAACGGCTTCGTGAGGAGGAGAACGTCAGTCGGCTCAGTTATACGGATTCAGCGACCGGCGCTTTCACCAGTGCGTGGCGGGATAGCGAAGGACGAATTGGAGTCAAGCATTCCGATCCGAAGATCGATAGTGGCCAAGCGAAAGAAAACCCATTGGACTTGGATGGTCCGGGCTCGCAGTTACCGCCTCGGAACGCAACCTCCTACGATGCGCGGACGCAATCCTGGTATAAAAGAGCCGTCACCGCCATCGGCTCGATCGTGTGGACCCAGCCTTATAAATTTAACGAAGCGAGTACCGGTATCAGCGCTTGCATGGCGATCTATGAACAGGGTCGGCCGATCGGCGTGTTTACCGCGGACTTTGCCACCAGCGACATCAATGAATTTCTGAATAGGGTCATTCAAGACCGGAAATTATTGCTCTTCGTTGACACGTTGTCCGGTGACTCACTCGGGGTTGCGTCGGAAATGTCACTTCCGAATGACGCACTGCTGGAACAATCCAGGAAATTGTTTGAACTCGACCAACTCAAGTTTGAAGCCGGGAAGGCCAGTTTTCGCTCCTTTCAACTTGAGGGCCAAAGTTACGTTTCGGTGGTTACACCTTTCACACTGC
>JAFAHI010000171.1 GCA_019237325.1 Verrucomicrobiota bacterium
TGGTTTCATTTCGTCTGAGGCGACACCCCCGGATGTACCGGTGCCACTGGAGGTCTCACGAGACGGCGGTGAGTGAGCGGAACGCGCCCGACCTTTTGCATCATCCATTACCAAAGCTACTTTTAGCGGTGCAAGACGACCCCGACCACAAGACGTTGTTTCTTCACAACTACGAATTGTACGCGGGGCCAAAGGCGCGGCGAACCATTCAGCGAATTTGCCCTGATAACATTAGCTCAGATTCATGACATATCTGATGTTCCCTCTCATGCGGATCACAAAGCAAACGTCCAGGTGATGCACGATTTGTTGGGCCATTGCACACAGAAGATGAGATCCGAGAAAAAGTACGATCAACTGCGGGACGATGCCGGGGAATGACGTTTGGCGCTATTATCAATGGGCTGGCCACAGTGCTGCCGGAATGAACCGCCATTCATTTCTTTGGCGCAAACCGGCGGGATGCAGAGGGAAAGAGATTCGCGTCACTAATGCGGCGAGTTGAAGCCCGCAGGCTAAAGCTCGGGATGAGCAAGACGGAGCCGGCGCAGCGAGGCCGGTAAGCTGCCGTCAGATAATAACGGTAACGGTAATACCTCGAGCATTAGAACGATGTAACGTTCCCCGCCGCTCACGAGACCGCCCAGTGCGACCTCGGTCCGGCCGTCGGGTAACTGGACCTGAGGGTAATCGCCATACTGTTTCCACGCGTTGGAAAACATCTTTGGTTGGATCCGAAGCCGCAAGTTTTGCACCGTGAGTTTCTGCAACCCGTCGAGTTCATCCGCGAGAATGACCTGGATCTTCTCTGGGCTATCGGCATCGTGGAGTTGTCCCTGTCCCACCTTGCTCATCGCGGTGAGCACGTTCTCGTTGTAACCGTCGCCGAATCCAAGACAACTGGTCCGGATCTCGTCCTTGTCCAGGCCGGCTCGTGTCAGTGCTTCGACGTAGTCGAGCTCGGTGATTCCGGCGTTCAGATGTCCGTCCGTGAGCAAAAGCATCTTGCGGATCGGAGCGATGCCATCCGCAGTTTCTCTAGCCTTCAAGAGCTCGTCGCGTCCCAACAGCCAGCCAGCCATCAGATTGGTCGAATCACCCGCCTGGATCTGATCGACGGTTTGGTACCATCCATACCGGTTAACGGGCTGCTCCAAAGGGATCACGACCTGGGCTGAACTGTCGAAGACGACCAGACTGAAATAATCTTCCGTCCGGAGGTTCTTGATGACTTCGCGACAGGCTCGCTTTGCGTGCTCGATCGGAGTGCCGCTCATGGAGCCGGAGCGGTCCAGAACGACGGTAAAAGCTGTTGGCCGCGGTCGCCCTGTGAGCAGCTGGGCCGGTGCGGTGAGTTTCGCTACCAGATGAACGGGCCGGGAGGAATTGCGTAAAATGATTTTATAGTCGAGCTGGAGCTCAATTTTCATTTTCGGGGAGGTTCAAGTTGGTCTTGGAGCGGGTTCATTCGTTAGGGAGAAAAACTGGCGTTTCATACTTTCGCATAGGGGGTGGGACATTGGCAGGGACATGGTTTGAGCTCACCTAGCGTGTTGCTGCCCGGGCAAAGTTTCGACGTCGTCTCGATTAATAAGGATGGGCTGATCGTCACTTTGCCAGTTATTTGGCGTAGAATTTAGCGCGCTATTTGGCATAATTGGTTAAACGAGCCCATCCCAATGCGTTTGCCGGGATTTGATGCTGAGAGCGGTCTTTACAGGACCAGGGGATTCTATTGCGCGTTTGTGGCCGAGCATGAAGCTAACGGGGTGACGCTGCAAGAGTTTCCCTCGCAACTTCCGAGCGGTACCCCTGCAATCGGACCTTTCCCACACTTGCTGTGCCAACCCTGCTTACAGGACCCGGTCCTGGGGTGCGTAAAGCAGTGCGTGTCATGCCCGGGTCCAATTCCGGATGAACGTTGTACGCCGGTCAGATTGCCTTGCCCCGCCAGCGAGTGCTGTCCGTCAGGAGAGAGCCCCTGTTACCTGAGCGGCGCCAGCAAGTCCTGCTGTCCGCCGGGACAGTCATGCTGCAATCCGGAGACGAACTTTTGCTGCCCTCCAGGGGAAATCTGTTGCGATCCGAAGACAGAGTTCTGCTGTCCTCAAGGGCAAACGTGTTGCTGCAATCCAGAGAAAGACTTCTGCTGCCCGCTGGGGCAACTCTGCTGCGATCCGCAGAGAAACCTTTGCGCAGATATTCAGATCGATCCTTTGAACTGCGGCGCTTGCGGAAATGCCTGTGGTCAGGGCGCGACTTGCGTCAATGGCCAATGTGTGTGTCCCTCGGCTGGCACACTAACTAGTTCTAACAACGTCCTTCTGTACGATAGCACCTGCAATGGCATACAAAATCTAAAGGTATCTTTGAAGTTTACCCAAGACATCGTCGCAACGGTGACACCTTTCGGGGGTGGCACTTCAACCTCGGATGGAGGGTTCACCCTGCAACTTAACGCTTTCAATCCCTCGGGCCAGGGCACCAGTTGGATGCAGTACATTTTCTTGGTTAGCGGCAATGCCATCAATGGCCAGGTCCAGTATTGGAACATCGCGGCGTATAACAATTGTGTGAACAACTGCGACCAAAACTGCGCAAACCAAGGTGGAAACGTGGGCCAATGCCAGAACAATTGCCCTGGCCACTGTGTCACCTCCCAGACCCAGACTGTGAATTTGTCCAAGCACATCCTTGACCTGTCGTCGAACACCATCCCAGCGGGCTACGTTTTCGAGGTGGACCTCAATAACGACAGCAAGGGCAATATCACGGGCGGAACTTTTAAGGTCACAGACAATCAGGGAAACCCGACATCCCAACAATTTCAGGTGGATTCAAACCACCAGTTCCCGATCGTCGCATTTCAAGTGAACATCGTGGGCCCCGATAACCTTTCAAATTCGGCCTTTACCTCGGGGGCGGGAACTATTGCTTACGAATCGAGTGGACAACTATGCATCGAAGGGGGCATTCCGGACACGTGCTCCGGGAGCAGCACTTTCACTGGCGAAAGATCGAATGCAACGTATGGAACGATTGGGCCACCTTGCTGCGGCTCACAGCTAAGCCAATCATTGAAAACCTAACAGCGTGTCCTTTTCTTCGGTGACCGCAAGAGTCCCGCTAGAATTACGGCAGAGTTTTCGTTGTACGATCAAGTCGATACTACCTGATGACACGTTCAGTTGGTTCCATAGGGAATAGCGAACGAATCGTAGAGCCTCAAGTGAGTTCTCTTGTTCCGCCCTGTCCAAATCTGGCACTTGGCGATTGCTACCCGGCCCCCGACGGCAGTCTTCTTAGCATTTGCCCCTGCGGGAGTGCCGGGACTTGTGGATCTTGTTTTGACCTCTCGGTCGAGGGATATGACCTTGGAAATAAGAATATATGCCTGTGCGAGAGCGTATCTTTTCCTTGCTGCCCACCTAGCAGACCCCATTGTTGCGGTGGATGTCGTCCGCTGCCGGGTGGAGGATCTTTTTGCCCCGGGAACAACTGCATAGGCCCAGGCGAGAGTTGTGAGTAGGATCCTCTCGATGCGTTAAATCGGAGCTCCGAGCAAGAAGCTCGGGCCGTGGGTTTGCAGCAACAAACTAGACCCTAATCTTTGTTAGTCACTCGTCTGCTTGCAGGTTATCGTGGGCGCGACAATGCTTAGCCAGCCCTCACAGGGTCGGGTTCTCCAGCAATGTTTTCGTAGCGGCGCTTACTGTACGTCAAATTGCGTGTAGACAAATCTTAGGGATGTAGTTACCTTCAGATCCTAGAAGGTTGTTCGTCCGATATCCTTCTCCCCCCAATCGCCCACCCCTGAGGCATTGCCCGGTCTAGGGTTTCGCTCGACCACAGCATCACGCGCACTTGTTTGTAGCCAACTTCACCTTTGGGGTGGCTTCTAGTATGGCGTCTTTGCCCTCCACAAGTGGAAATGTCGGCGCGCCAGCGCTGGTCCACGAGCGTGGCATTAGCAACTATTTGGATTTAATCAGATTGACCCCGTTGCTGGAGCGGACTCCTGGTAGGCCTGATATTAAGATTGGACTAATCGATGGGCCCGTCGCCCTCAACCATCCCGACCTCGCCACACAAAACATACGGGAAGCGCCCGGAGAGTTTGCGGGTGCTTGTGCTCTGTCCAGGAGCGCCGCTTGTAAGCATGGGACCTTCGTTGCAGGGATTCTTTTAGCAAAGAGAGGTTCAGCTGCTCCGGCGATCTGCCCGGGTTGCAGCTTGTTGGTACGGCCGGTTTTTCGAGAGATCGATTCTACAAATGGGCAAATGCCGAGTGCAACTCCTCTGCAACTGGCTTCGGCCATTGTGGAAACGATCGATGCTGGCGCTCGGATCCTGAACCTTAGCGCGTCTTTGGTCCAACCATCAGCAAAAGGCGAAAGCGAATTGGAATCCGCCCTCAACTACGCTGCGCGGCGTAGTGTGATCGTAATCGCCGCGGCTGGTAACCAGGGGGTCGTTGGTAGCTCCGCTATTACGCGTCATCCATGGGTAATTCCTATTGCCGCTTGTGATCGCCTCGGGAGGCCGCTTGGCCAAACTAACCTAGGCAGCTCTATCAGCAGGCGCGGCCTGCTGGCGCCGGGCGAGAGCATCACCAGCTTGGGATCAGACGCCCAACCCATCACTTTGGGCGGAACGAGTGTCGCCGCCCCGTTTGTAACCGGAACCGTAGCTCTGCTTTGGTCCGAATTCCATAATTCGCCCGCCGGCGAGCTATTATTGGCGGTGCGAGGAACACAAAAGCCAAACCGCATGGCCATTGCACCGCCTTTGCTGGACGCGTGGTCGGCTTATCAGTTCATGGTCAGCAGGAGACTTATCGGGAAACACTAGATTTCAATTAACAAAACTATGAGCACCGAAGAGAAGAAAGAATTAACACGTAAAACTGAACGCCAGCCTCACCGCGTCCGTCTACCCGGTTTCATCAAAGAGGAAGAAATCGGTCTCGGCGATGTGATTAAGAAAGTCACCTACGCGATGGGGATAAAGCCTTGCGCCGGCTGTGAAAAACGGGCTGCCACGCTTAACCGTTGGATGCGATTTACACGATAAGATTGCGAATCCTCGAGTAGCGAGATCCTATGGAACAACCAGAAACAAACGAAGCACAAGAAGCCGTGGCCGCTAGCACCGCTAACCTGGCGCTACCTCTAGCTTCTGTGACGAGATCCACGCCAACCTCACCGGCTCCCTCTCCGTGCCCTACTTGTGGAGTTCCGATGCAAGTCAAGCCACCTAGCAGCGTCACCACGTCCGCCTACGTTTACGCTCAAGGTAGAATCGAGCCGCGCTTCCCCCGCCTATCGGTCGAAAAGGAGTATGCTCAGGTCACCGGCCGAGCCGAGACGGCGGGCCTTACCGACCGGCAAGCGCTGCAAACCGTTCTGTCGCAGCCAGAGAATCGTTATTTAGCCCGCCAGCTCTGTTATGTTCTAACAATAGAAGGTCTCGACACCTACATTTTGCAGCCGGGAGATCCTGGCGACCTGCAGATCTTGATTGAAAGCCTCCGGCCCACGCCGCAGCCCGGGGACGTCGATGTCGTCGTTGGACGTCGCGGCCCTATCGCTCCATCTGAATTGTGCAACGGGCTGATGGTGCCGATAGTGATTTTCGATCAGATTTATTCATTCGACCGGGAATCCTTTATCAAATCGATTCCGCGCCCGGAAAAGATTTCCGCTAAGGAATTCGGCCCCGCGGCAGAAGAACTATTCGATAGGATCATGCAAATGGCCGATAACGCCGGTGCGACTGATGCCGATCGCGCCATAAACTACCTCGCTCTGCG
>JAFAHI010000081.1 GCA_019237325.1 Verrucomicrobiota bacterium
TTATGTCCCCGGCTCAAAACCAACCTCTTTAGAGCCTCTGGTGCTGCATTATCCTAGCCCGATTCTTGAGCGTTACGTTAAGAGCGGAGGGGAGTTTAATTTCGGTGGCAGGCTCTACTTTCTGAGCGAAGCGCTCAGCGGTTATAAGATTGGCTTAAAGCCCATTGCATCGGGAAAATTTGAGCTCTTTTGGGATCAGCTCCTGATCGGTCTGTTGGAGCCAACTGCTGCCGACCCCATTCGCCTTGCCCGTCGAAAGAAAAAGACTAGGCGGAGTTCCAAAAAATGAAGCGCCAAATTCCAAATCCACAACATCCGGTGCTCGGCAAATTGGGCGGAAAAAAATAGCGTTATGGGCTTCGTAGAAGCGCGGCTCTAAAGCGCGACTTACGCACAAAGCGCCTAATCCGGCCCGGCGCGCTGCTGCGACGTTGCGGACCCGTACCGGGCATTCTCGCAGCACGCCGGCCCGGGGCGCTTATGCATAAGTCTGAACTCCGGCCCCTGAGTTCGTCAGACCCTGGCTGTAACCCATGTCTTGGCCATCACTGTCACCCATGTCTTGGCCAATGTGTAACCCATGTCTTGGCCATTTGTGTAACCTATGTCTTGGCACCGCACAGGAGCCTCGCCCCCCCTATGGTGAGTCACCCCTCCTAGCTCCTAGATTCTACTTCCTGGCTCCTTTCCTTTGACGGCGCTGCCGACATTCTCCATCTTTTGCAATCACCAGCCAAAAACCTTCCTTTCATAAGCTCGACCTTGCCTCTCTGCTTCTGGTGCTCGCAGCGGTACTTTGGGGGATCAAACAACGCAGCGGTTTGCCGGCTGTCCCGCTCCTTACACCTGATTCTTGGGGTTATCTGCATCCGGCGCTCTCTTGGCTAGGCGGCGCCGGGTTTCAGCAAACCGACGGACGGGCGTGGTTTTATCCTGCTATTCTGACCCTCATATTGAAGGTCGGCGGCGATTTTTCGGGGATCGTGCGAATCCAACAAGTTTTGGGTTTAGCCAGCGCGCCGCTTCTCTGGTTCGGTTTACGGATCTGGTTATCACTTTGCCCAAAGAGAACTGCCGTGTGCCATGGCGTTGCTGTGTTCCTGGGAGCAACTACCGCCGCGATCTATTTATTGAACACGACCCAGGTCCGCTTCGAAATGACCATCCAACCGGAAGGTGTGTTGGCGTTCTTCGTTTTGGCGTATCTCCTTCTAGGGGTCGCTTACATCAGAATGCGTTGGGTCTCTCACGAGGATTTCCCCGCGACCGTATTCGGCGCCGCCACACTACTCGCTTCCTATTGCGTTCTGCTGTTAAAGCCAAGTTGGGGATTTGCGCTGATCCCCAGTTTCCTTCTACTGGTCGCGGGAATTTTTGGCGCCGGCTCGCGTTCGTTGCGTTGGATCCCGGCCTTCGCAGCGGTTGTGGCTACCGGCGGCCTCTTCATTTTTCCACATCTGCTCGGCTTTCGACCGGACTCGGGTTCGCGGACCTTCCTGCCGTTCACCCTGGTCTCGATACACGCCGCTCAGATTGTCCAAAACGCGGAGAAGGAACATTTGATCACCGAGACGGACTCGTCGCGCCGTAGCGGAGCGGAGGCGGAAACGGCTTCGCCTGACGAGGAAGACCAGTTTTATCAAGAATTGAAACAAACCTGGATCGAGGCCCGGAAAGTCCCGCTTGGCTGTCCCACACTCGGCTTCGCTCCTGACTACATCATGTACACAAAGGATTTCTTTAGAGGGTTCGCCGCCGAGCAAAAGCTGACCGACTCTGAGTTGATCCGCCTGTGTTACACAACCTATTTCAAGACCTGGATGGGCTCACCGGCAGCTATGCTGGCCAAGATCGGCAAAGAATTGCGCATCTTTCTATCTGCACCGAGCCGTGATTTCGCGGCGCATTCCGTGAGTAGAAAACGGGCTCTGGATATTTCCGCGCGGTTCAGTCCTTCGCCCCAAGATCTGCTGACCGCGGCTGAATCAAAAGACTATCTCCGGAATCAGCCGGCGTATCTTGCCTACCTCGCTAACCTTGCGAATGTCTATCGACAAGGTTGGCAGATCGATTGTGTCAATTGGTTGCGATACCTGGCGATCGTCCTGGCCAAACTGGCTTCCATCATCCAGATCGCATTTTTTGTCGCTCTCATTCCGATTTTTTTGACCCGAAGGCTCTCTGATCTCCGGCTGCCAGCACTAGCGGCAACCATGATCAGCACGGCTGTCTATGGAAACATGCTGACCGTTGGCGTCGTGCATACCCTCGACCTGGACCGATATCGCACCGGCTACGTGCCGGCGCTCCTCCTCACCCTGGCAATCATGACGACGGTGCTCTTCGCCGTCGCGGAGCGACGGCGGCCTCGAAAAGCGGCAGACCAAGGCCAAACCTGGAAAAGGAGTAATGGAGCACCGGGCAGCCTCCCATTAGTCCCATAGGTCCTATGAGTCCTATCCGCGCCACCCCTCGGAACGCCTTATCCCCTAAAACCTGTCCGAGTCCGCGACGCGCTCCCCTCGATGACTGTGAACGATCGCGTTGATCGACGTCGTCCGGTAACGGGCCGGTATATCATTTCGCAGGAACGTAAACTCCAGACGGCCGCCACAGAAAAGTCTGCCAGGCTTAAAGGTCGTGGAAAAAGCAAAACCACATCCTGAAATCCGGACCCGCCCAGTGGGGCGATCGGGACGAGAGCATCGAAGTTGGGCCTCTGCTCCGTCCACAATCTCGAAGACATAATCGGTATGATCGGTCACCACCCGGAGCGTATCTCCGGGCCGAACCAGACCGAGGTCGAACTCGGCTCGTCCGCTATGCCGCGCTACGAATGTTTCCCAATCTGCAATCATGCTTCGGGAGCCCGATTATACGTTTCACCAACGAGCTGCAACAAGGAGTGAACCGGAAACCTTCACCCTCACTTCACACTTTTATGGTTCTTTGGTGAATTATAGACCACTAAAATCCCACATTTTAGATAGGGATACAGGCCGACTCCAGAATTTTATTCGTAACGCAGCGCCTTGACAGGGTCGAGCCGGGCGGCAAAGAACGCCGGGATCAGGGCCGCCACCGTACAAATGACGAAGCCGCTAATGCAGATCACGGCGACATCGTGGGGAACAATCTCTGCTGGGATTTCCGAGAATTGATAGACAGAAGCGGGGAAGAGCTGGATGTGGAAAGTGGATCCCAGGAAATCGCGCACCTGGTTGCGGTATTGCACAAGAAATATCCCGGTACCAAGCCCAATTAAGGTACCAAAGAATCCTACTAAGGTGCCTTGGGCGAGGAACGCCCATAGCATTTGTCCCATGGTGGCCCCGAGCGCTTTCATCACGCCGATCTCCCGGGTTTTTTGCACCGTCGTCGTGATGAGCGTACTCATGATCCCGAAAGCAGCCACGATGACGACAAACGTGAGAATGAAGAACATCGTCGTCCGTTCCACGCGTAACGCATCCAGATATTCCCGGTTTTGGTCAATCCAGGAAACCGCATGCAACGGTGGATTGAGCTGTCCGAGTTCGCGATTTAGTTGAGCGGTGATTCCGTCGACGCTGTAAGGGTTAGAGGTCTTTACCAGGACATAGTGAACGGCGTCTTCCAGACCGTATAACTCCTGCCCGACGTTAAGCGGGGCGATCACGTAGCCTGAGTCATACAGATAACGGCCGGTGCTATAGATCCCGGTAACCTCTAGTTCGGTCGGCACGATCAGATCGATCGCTTTTTGGAGTGATTCCTTGTTGTCCGGGTGATCTTGGGCCTGCTTTAGGAGGCCGATAATGTGATTCGGGTTACCGCCCGAGTAGAGCGTCAGCTTGTCACCGATTTCGAGGCCGAGAGTGCCGGCTAACTCAGAGCCGAGGACGCATTTGTCTCCGTTTAAATCATATTTTCCCGCTATTATGGCGGATTTCAGGCCGATCACTTGGTCGCTTCCCAATGAAGGGTCAAGCCCGCGAACGTACACCGTCATGCGGCTTTGCTTGAACTCGATAATTACCGGTTCAAGAGTGGTTGGCGTTACAGCGATAATACCCGGCACTTTTTCGGCCACTTTCATCGCTTCCCGCCAGTTACTAAGGAACGAATTTGGCTCAGGGCTGATGGTGATGTGTGCCTCAAAACCGATCACTTTACGTTCCAGCTCACGTTCAAAGCCGGTCATCACGGAAATCACGATGATCAGAACGCTAATGCCGAGCACAACGCCGATGATCGATATGAGAGTGATGACCGAAAGAAAGGTCCGCTTCGGTCTAAGATATCGCAGCGCGATAAAATAACTGAATGGAAGGAGCGGTTTTTTCACATTGAAAGGATCGGGGAAAAATCAACACGCGGAACGGCTTGTCCCGGAGGGACGTGATGAAGGATAGCCAGGCAATTCATTGCCTGGAATGCATCCCCGAAAAGGATCCGTCCCGTAGGGTACGGTATAGTCCGGCTCTGCGATCTCGTTCACCGCTAGAGACCAAATCGACCCACCACCCCACCGATCATACCGTTCCCTACGGGACGGGTCTTTTTGCGGACTATTCCAGGCAATAAATTGCCTGGCTACCTTCGTTACGTCCCTCCGGGACAATCGGCCTCGCAAGCGAGGCGCGCTCCAAAGATTGGCGAGCGAAGTCGGGAGAACGAAGTACCTCGCGAGAGCAGCAGATCTTTCCATCATCGGTTCAGCAACCTGGCAAATAAACGGAGCCGAGCGTAGATAACGGCATCGCGCACTGCGAGAGGTAACGGTTCGCCTCTCTTTTCTACCAGTGGATGGGCCAGAACAAAAGTTACTCCAACCAGCACGGTCAACATCAGAAAGTAAAGACTATACCGGTTTACTTGGAATATCCCTAATTCGAACTGGGCGTGCCCAACGGAATCCAGAAAGATCCCCCAGCAAATCGGCGCTAACCCTAAGCTCATTGAGGTAAACACGGTAAAGAGAGCAAAGAAATGGTTTCTACCCATCAAAGGCATGGTGTCCATGGCAATCCGCGTGTTAGCAATCCCAAACAAGCCGCCGGCGACGCCTAAGATGAAATAGATCAGCACGACCATCACCGGGGTCGTGTTTAAGAGGCCGCTCGAGATCAGGAGCCAACAGATCACGGTCCATAAATAACAAACCAAGGCTATCCGCAGAATCGGTTTCGTCCCCGTCCGGTCCATGAGACCGGCAACCAACGGCACGCTGATCGCCGCCCCGACAAAGGCGAACATGTTGCAGCCCAGAATCATGCCATCACTGAACCCACCGACATTTTGCAAGAACCCGACGATGAAGGCACCTAAGCCGCCGATCACCCAGTTGTAGACCACTGTAAAAATCAGCAGTTTGGTGAAAGGAGGATATTTCAGCATGGCTGCCCAGGGTACCGGTTGGCCCGAGGTCTTGACCTGATCGCCAACTTCGACATCGGGAACCAAGCGAATAAAGAACAAGCTCAGAGTCGCCGCGCAGGCGCTAAGAAAAAACAGAATGGAGAAATGCCAAGGCTTCCCGCTGCTCCAGAGCACGACCGACGAAAGCGCCAGCGCCAGCAGACCGCCTATTTGGACATAGGTTTGGTCTTTTCGAAGGAAATGCCCTCTTCGTTCCTCGGGAACTAGCGAGGTTAGCCAGGGCAACCACGCCCCAGTCGATATGCCCCGCAATACATTGAAGATGAACAGCGCCATCAACATCAGGCTGATCTTCGTGGCGTTATCGAACGCGGTTACTAAGGGCAGCAGCGCAAAACTGAACACGGTCAATGTCCGGGAAAACCAACCGAGCAGAACGAACTGTTTATAACCGATCTTCGGAATGAAGTAAGCCGTAGGCAGCTGTAGGACCGTCAACAACGGCGCCAAGGCCGCAACGATACCGATCGTCGTTGAACTCGCCCCGAGCGACTTGGCGTACAAGACCATCGGAGTCCCTAATGTGATCTGAAAATTCAGCTGATTATACAGGCTGAATTGATGCGCATAGGCGGAGTCCCTTTTGACCTCAGACGAAACCGCTATGCTCATTCTCGGGTTTTCGGTTTCAGATGCGGAAAAAGAATGACATCCCGAATCGATTCGGCGCCCGCCAAGAGCATTACTAAACGGTCAATCCCCAAACCAAATCCACCAGCGGGCGGCATCCCATGCTCCAGGGCCAGCAGAAAATCTTCGTCAATCTTCTGGGTTTCTTCACCGGCCTGTTCAACCAATCTCTGTCGTTGAGTAATCGGATCATTCAATTCGGAGTAACCAGGCGAGAATTCTACCCCGTTAATGATCAACTCATAAACGTCCACCAGGCTGGGATCCGCCGGGTTCTGCTTTGCTAACGGCACCAACTCGGCCGGCAGATGGGTGACGAAAATCGGGTCGACCGCTTTCTCCTCCACCAATTTTTCGAACACTTGCTGAGTGATCTCGAATTCCTCCATCGCCGGCGAGATTTCAATGCCTAGCTCCTCACAACGCCCTCGTTTTTGGTCAACGGTGAGATCGAACCACTTCGGTTCAATTTCCCGGATCAAATCATGGTAACGCGCCCGGCGCCAGGGTCGTT
>JAFAHI010000166.1 GCA_019237325.1 Verrucomicrobiota bacterium
CCACGGCGATATTGTTATTGAGACATTCGATGCGAAAGCGCCGGCCACCGTCCAGAACTTTTTGGCGTATTGTCGCTCTGGCTTCTACGACAACACGATTTTTCACCGGGTGATAAAGGGATTCATGATTCAGGGTGGCGGATTTGAACCCGGAATGAATCAAAAACCGACCGACAAACCGATTAAGAATGAGGCGGATAACGGAGTGAAAAACGAGCGAGGCACGCTGGCCATGGCCCGCACCAGCGATCCGCACTCGGCAACAGCTCAGTTCTTTATCAATGTGGTCGACAACGGTTTTCTCGACTTTAGATCTCCAAGTCGCGACGGCTGGGGCTATTGCGTATTCGGCAAGGTTACCGAAGGCCTGGACGTGGTCGACCAAATCAGGAAGGTCGCAACCGGCAGCTCAGGCGGACATCAGGATGTTCCGAAAAAAGATGTGGTTATTCAGAAAGTAACGGTGACCTGATCGAAAGCGTTGCATACGGCAGGCGCGGTCATCACGCGATGTTTTGACACCTGCCGCTAAGCTTTGGCTTTTACGCCGGCAGGAGGAGCGCGGATCGTACTGAACCACTTGTTCACTTGGCCAAATAAAATGCGACCGCGGCAAAAAGGGCGCCTGCGGTTCCTACGTGATTCCAGTTAGTCCAGGTGACCAGATAGCTGGCCCATTGCCTAGCACCTTCAGGACTCGCCGGATCGACTGCCGCCAATACGTCATTGAGCGGCACGTTGAATGCGAATGTCACTATCATCGTGCCGACCAAGTAAAAGGCGCTACCGGCGAAGAGGTATGCGTTACCCTCTCTGTTCCATCGCGTCAGTGAGATAATCCCCAAAACACAGCAGACGACGGCCGGCCCAAAAAAGGCGGCTATAAATCAAGGATTAACCACAGAAACGTTGATGGATTGCATGGCTGCTATGCCTGCTGGGGGCGGAATCTTAGCGAGCGCCCTCATGACCAAGGACGAAAAGGCATAGAAGATTCCAGTAGCCAGGCCGCAGCTGACAGCGGCGAGAAACGTCAAACTGGGAAGCAAACGGTCGATCATGGGAGTAAAGAAATGGGGTCAATCCAACCACGCCGTCCGTTCGTCCGCTGCGAATTGCCGAAACCGCTTTGCCTTACGGCCGAGCAAGTGTTCGACGCCATCGGTCACTTCGCTGCCGAGTCCTGAATCCCGGATCCAGCCATATAATTCCGCCAAACCCTCTGCGAACCAAGCGTCCAAGCCGGCCTCTCGGAAACTGGCTTCCATCTCGGCCACGGAGATCGGTTGATACCGGATGGCTCGACCGGTCGCAGCTCCGATCTGCTCTGCGACCTCTCCGGTATGCAATGCTTCCGGGCCGGAGAGATCGTAGGTCTTATTGATATGCCGGTCTTCTGTGAGCGCGGCTGCGGCCGCTTCAGCTAAATCGCGCAGATCGAGGTGGCTTATACGTGCATCTCCAAGCGGCAGGAAAATCGTGCCGGTTGTCCGAATGACGTCCCCATAGAAGAACGTGAAGTTTTGCATGAGGTAATTCGGGCGCAGAATGGTGTATGGAATTCCGGACGCGCGAACGGCTTCATCAATCACCGGATGACGACGACTGAAACGAGCTTGATTATCCCGTTTAGCGCCAAAACTAGAAAACCAGAGCAGGCGACGCGCCCCCGCCGCTTTGGCGGCGTTCACCGCGTTTAAGCCTAGTGATTCCATATCAGGGGCGTCCGTAAGCACGAGAGCAACCGTCCCTACATCTTGCATGGCTCGAGCAAGACCATTGTAATCTCGGAGGTCAACGGCAATGCCCGTAGCACCGCCAACCGACAATCCTCGACGACCCGCGGTCGATACAGAGAAGCCTGCCTTGATCAATTCCGGAGTGACGAAGCTTCCGATTAGTCCCGAGGCACCGATGAACAACAATGGAGAAGCAATCGCTCAGCCAGCAAATCAAAGGATTGAGCAGCGGTGACCTGGGTGTCGGGATTGTCCCCCTGCCGGTGTCTCATCCGGAACTTGATCTGATTAAATTCAACAGTTGCTCGCTGATCGCAGCCTTGGCTGAGCATTTGCCACTCGCCAGCAAGGTTTACCTCCGGCTCAGAGACTTGCGTCATCAGCCGATTGTCGCCTTGCCGGAGAACGAGGAGAACCTGTACTCACTGATTTTACCGTATTGAAGAAACGGCGGATCCCAATCAAACTCGTTCCTGGCGCTTTCGATATCAGTACGCTCCTGCCGCTGGCGGCATCCGGGTTAGGTATTGCCCTTATCCCTCGATCTTTCAGCGAATTGGGGCCGCGGGGTCTGGTCTATCGCGAGATCGTAGACAGCACCTTGGAACTGTCAGTCGGTCTGGCGTGGAAAAAAGGAACACGAAACGCGGCGGTTTTGAATTTGGTTCGGGTGGTTAAGGATATGAATCTCTAACGCGCGTCGGTCCGAGGTCGCGACTGGAGGGGAGCCGCTTTTATGTGTCCTCGGGCCTTTCAGGGTGATCGGAGTTATCGATCATGGCGTTGTGGCAGGCGGCCTCCCGCGAATAACCCAGGACGTGATCTTCGGTAACGACGTCCGCTTCCGGGACTACTTATGGGAGCAGTGGGTGACGGCGGCACGATTAAACGTTCCCGGGAGCCGCCTGTTCATCAAGCTTTCAAGACTGGCAATACGCCGCATACAAACGGGTGGCGTTCGCCTTGGCACGGGCGTAAGCGGCTCCCCTCCATCGGGTTGCACCCCTTCGCGCTTTTAGCGATTGCCGGATCACGCCAATCTGAGCTTGGTTCACTTCAGTGTTTGTCGTGCTTTATCAAAAGCCGCTTAAATCCTAATAGATATCGGTATTGAGCCGCATCATTGACTGAAGCAATTCGATTGCCGGCTCACCGATTTTTTTAGCTCGAGCTACAAAGGTAAAACGTACTATTTCTGCTCCGATAGTCACAAGGAGATCTTCCAGAAACACACCGATGTCTTTGAGCGTTTCCTAGCTGAGGACGCGGCTGCCAAATCCAAATCGAACACCTAAACGGCGATCGTACACCGGCTGGGTCAACATCTAGTCCCTTCGGGCGCCGAAGATCGCGGGCTTGCATTAGGCCCGAGAACCTCTTTCCCGATCAGGTCGTTTCGATATCGGAAGTCTCCAGTCCGGAGGCGTGTCCGACTGATATTTAGGGGTCTATCGTTCTGTTGCTTCCGCGAAATAACCAACGATGTGATTTTCGGTAACAACGTCGGCTTCCGGGACTACTTATGTGAGTTGCAGGGTGATGGCGGCGCGAAATGGACGTTCCCGGGAGCCGCCTGTTGATCAAGCTTTCAAAACTGGCAATGCGCCGCATGCAAACATGTGGCGCTCGCCTTGGCACAGGCGTAAGCGGCTCCCCTCCAGCACTCCGTCACCTGCTTCGCCACATCTCGTCGAGCACGACGACGAGTACGATTATAAGAAAAAAAAGAACCCCAGATTCCTTTCGGAACCTGGGGTTCATAACTCTGGCAATGTCCTACTCTCGCACAACCTATAGATGCACTACCATCGGGGCTGCAGCGTTTCACTTCCGTGTTCGGAATGGGAACGGGTGGGACCACTGC